>JANOGL010000048.1:0-2208 GCA_031405985.1 Acidobacteriota bacterium
GACGTTCGTCGAGCGGCATGTCGGCCAAGTTGCGATAATACGAATCCTGCTCGACAAGTACCACCTTCTTCGCGCCGACCGCATCGACGATCGCACGAGCAATCGTCGTCTTTCCCGAACCTGTTCCTCCGCAAATGCCGATGATCATAGAGTTAATTTTAACAGGATGGACAGGATAAGCAGGATTGGCTTAATAAAAAATTATCCTGTCAATCCTGCCCATCCTGTTTTAATTTATCTTCGCGACAATTCTCCTCAGCAATTCTCCAAAAACTTCAGCGACTCGCGCTCCCGTCTCCATTACCTCGTCGTGATTTATCGCCTCGTCGCTCATCCCCGCCGCAAGATTTGTTATGCACGAGATGCCAAGCACCCGCATGCCCATGTGACGCGCAGCAATTGACTCCGGCACGGTCGACATGCCGACGGCGTCGGCGCCGAGCAAGCGATACATGCGAATCTCGGCTGGTGTTTCGTATGTCGGTCCTGAGAGCGCGCAGTAAACGCCGCGATTCAAAAAATCTGTCTGCTCACTATCAACGCCGTTTTCAAACCGCTCTTTCGCGATCACCGCAGCTTCCGTCTCCGCAATTTGGTAAAACTCGCGATCATAAACTTCGGTCATATCGGGGAAGCGGGGCCCAAAACGCGTATCGTTTGCGCCACGAAGCGGATTAACGCCCATGCAGTTAAGGTGATCGGTGATCAGCATCAGGCTACCGGGCAGCATGTCGGAATTCAGGCTGCCCGCCGCGTTTGTGAGAATCAAATTCTTCACGCCCATCACGCCAAACGCACGCACTGGCAGCGTGACCTGCTCCATGTCGTAGCCTTCGTAAAAATGAAAACGACCTTGCTGCGCGACAACCGCTACGCCGCCGATCTCGCCTATCACAAGTTGCCCTGCGTGACCCTCGACGGTCGATTGCACAAAACCCGGAATCTCGCCGTAAGGTATCCGAACTGCATTCCCTAGGCGATCGGCAAACGCACCGAGCCCGCTGCCGAGCACGATCGCAGTCCTGATCTCGCCCGAGAATTTGCTTTTAATAAATTCGGCTGCCTCGGCAGCCTTTTCGAATGACATAGATCAAAACACTCGAAGAACAAGCCACGAATGCACGAATGAAAAAAGTCCTCGCTCTATTCGTGCATTCGTGGCTATCCTTCTTAATTTTCCTTCCGATACGGGACGCCCAACGCCTTTGGCGCGCGTGATAGACCGATAAAACCCGCGAGTACGATGATCGTCAGCAGATAAGGAATCATCTCGATAAACTGAACCGGAATATCTTCGCCATTGATCTTGGCCCATGAAGCGCCTTGTATCTGAACGACGGCGGCCTCGGTAAAACCGAAAAAGAGACACGCGAGCAGAACCGGTACCGGCTTCCATTTTGCGAGGATCAACGCAGCCAGTGCGATAAATCCGCGACCCGCCGTCATCTGTTTTGTGAACAGCGAAGATTGTCCCGTCGATAAATACGCGCCGCCGGCCGCAGCGAGAATACCCGAGATGATTACCGCCACGTATCGCAGCCTTATCACGTTTACGCCAGCCGCATCCGCCGCCGCCGGATTTTCGCCGACAGAACGCAGCCGCAGACCAAACGGTGTTTTGTAAATCACATACCAACAAACGGGCACCAGCAAGAGCGCCAGAATCGTTCCCCACGACAGATTGTTGGTGAGCATCGGCATCTTTTGCTCGATAGGGATCTGCGGAGTTGAGCCGGTCGAATCATAGATTACGCCGCTGACCATCGCCGGTAAACCGATCATTAGAAAGTTGATCGCCATTCCGACAACGACCTGATCTGCTTCGAATTTTATACACGCGATTGCGTAGATCGTAGCTAAAACGGCTCCTGCCAGCAGCCCGGCGAGAAAACCGAGGTAAGGGCTTTGCGTCTGCAGCGTAAAGACCGCCGCCGTAAACGCGCCGCACAGCATCAGCCCCTCGAGCGCGATATTGATAACGCCAGAACGCTCTGAGAAAAGTCCGCCGAGCGCAGCAAAGATCAAAGGCGTCGCCGCCCGCAGCGTTGCAAAAAACAATGAAAATATGATGGCTGCTTCCATTATTTTGCCGACCTCAGTCGCGAATACATCTGCAAACACGCCACCAACAAAATTATTATCGCCTTCAAAACCCAGCCGAGATCCTTTGAAACGTAACGCGTGAACGCATCAACAAAAATCTCACCG
>JANOGL010000064.1:0-11766 GCA_031405985.1 Acidobacteriota bacterium
CAACGGTTGTCGCGCAATCAAGTAGTTTTGCAGCAGCAATAGCAAGATCGCGCGGTGAAATCTTACGAGTGTTTTTGTCCGTTGCTAGTTTTTTGATATGCGAGTTGTCGAGACCGACAAAACACTCACCGCCGAAGACCGCAATCGTCGCAGGAGCGGCGCCGTTATCACGAATAATGTTCTCGAGTTTGTTAGCGGTTTCGAGATTTTGCGGATATGGCAGGCCGTGAGCGATGACAGTTGACTCAAGCGCGACAACCGGCTTGTTCGCACTTATCGCGTCGGCAACTTCGTCGCTGAGATTTATCTTCATTAGAGGAGAAAAGTCATTTTACAAACTTACCGATGCGATTGAGACGCGGATGCGTGATGCAGCCCAGCATGTCGCCATTTGACGCACCACGGTCGCATGACCAGTAGACGAACATCGCCCGGCCCACGATCAGGTCGCGCGGCACGAAGCCCCAGAAACGGCTATCTTCGCTATTGTCACGGCTGTCGCCCATGACAAAAAATTGATTCTCTGGAACGACGGATGGCTTGCCGGCAACAGCGAACTGATAGCCTTGACACGGGTTTGTCGACGTGCGCGGCTGTGTTATTGCGCCCGCACCTATCGCGTCCATTCCATCCTTACTGTAATAGACTTTGTAAGTTTCGCCGTCACGACGCTGTTCGAATTCCGTGACCTCTAACGCCGACATATTATTCATGGCATCGCCGATCAGCCGATGTTCGGGCAGGAGTTTGCCGTTTATGAAAACTTGGTTGTTTTTGAACTCGACAGTTTCCCCGGGTAGAGCGATGACGCGCTTTACATAATTCACCTGATACGGAATTGCAGACGTGCCGTGGGCTACATCGTTCTTTGGACAGAGTTTGTTGCCAGGATATTTGAAGACGATGATGTCGCCGCGCCCGATCTCGCGCTGCGGCAAGAAGGGAAGCGAGCCACCGCCGGGCGTGAAGATAAATTTATTTACTAGCAGATAGTCGCCGACGAGGATCGTGTTTTGCATCGATCCGGTTGGCACGGTGACCGCCTGTAGGATGAAAGTCATGCCGAAGATCGCCATCACGAGCGTAACGGCGAACGACTCGAAATACTCGCGAATCGTCGATTTTTTTGACCCCGTGGTTTTGACTTCAGGGCTTGAAGGATTTGCATCTTTTACTTCGTCATTCATATAAATTGATTTTTTATAATACGCTATTTTGTGGAGCTGCGTTCGTCGTTGCTCGATTTTAAGATTGTGAGCGCTTCGGCCGCAGCCATCATTTCGGCGGCTTTTATCGAGCTGCCCTGGCCGCGCGATTTCCCGGTGGCCCACGTCGCTTCGACCGCAAATGTTCGCGAATGAGGTGGGCCGTCAGTCGCGATGACTGCATAATTAGGCGCCGATAATTTTTCAGCCTGTAACAATTCCTGAAGCATCGATTTGTAGTCGATTGAATTGTCAGGCGTAGCAACGCGCAATTCATCTGCAAAAATACGGCCGACAAAAACCCGCGCCGCCGCGTAACCGCCGTCGAGAAAAACCGCCGCGATCACGGCTTCGAGCGTGTTAGCGAGCATCGCCTGACGCTTTCGCCCGCCGGTCTTTTCTTCGCCTCGGCCGACGCGAACAAACTCACCGAGTTCGATCGTTTCTGCAACGCATGCAAGCGTCACCGTACTCACGAGGTGATGCTTCATGAGCGTCAGGTCGCCTTCGTCGTGTTCGGGATTCGCGAGATAAAGCCGCTCGGCGATAACGAGGCCAAGCACCGAGTCGCCGAGGAATTCCATCGACTCGTTCTCAGCGTTGCGGATCGTTGTCTCATTCTCTCCGTGCAGATTTTCAAACGCCCACGAACGATGCGTCAAAGCGCGTGTCAAAAGCTTCACGTCCTTAAAGACGTGGCCGATAATGCTTTCGAGTTTGCCCAAGTTTGTTGACATCGGAATACGATTTTAGAGAGATTGTGCAGAAAAGAAAAGCCGGACGCGTCTTTGTGACAACGTCCGGCAGATTTTTAGACTTGAGTTTAGTTACTTAGCTCCGCGTTTTTTCACGGGCTTCTTTATCGACGCCGATGGCTTTGTAGCAACCGGCTTGGTTGCAGGTGTCGCAGCTGGTTTTGTCGCCGGTGCAGTTGAGGGCTTCGTCGCCGGAGTTGTCGTCGCGGGTTTGCCGTTCGTCGTCGTAGTCGCGGGCGGCGTTGTGTTCGTCGTCGAAGTCGTGGTTGTCACCGGCTCAGGATCGGACACGGGTGCAACTGGCGTGCTCGGATTTTCAAACGGTTGTTTCACGGCATTTGCTATCCAAGCGTCAACGCCATCCATCTTGCCGAAACGTCGATTGTAAGAAAAATCAAGTGCCTTTTTAATATCGGTCTTGTATTTTGCATCAGTCGTAAGAGTGTAGGCACGTGAGAAGGCATTGATCGCCCGTTGATTAGTTCCGTTAGAAATCGCAACCTTCGCTTTTATGGCCTCGATCTTTTGCTTTGCAACTTCCTCGGTATCTTTCGGATCTTGAGCCGCTTCCAACGCCTTGATCTCATCCACGAGCTTGTCACCTTGCTCCACATAGTAATAACCAATCAATCCGTACCCAGTTGGCTGTTTAGAAGATTCAGTGTTGCCTAACGTCGATTTGTAAATATAGGGCAAAGCACCAGCCTTGTCCTTTTTGTGGATTTGAGTTATGTAGCCCATATACAAATTCATCCAGCCGAGAGCCTCATCTTTAGTGCCGAATGCGAAGTTATAAAGAAAATCCTCATTGGTGTATTTCGGTTTCTTCGGAGTGCCGGGTTTCAACAGGCTGAGACCGTAAACCGTATCCTGACCTAGCAAAAACGGTTTTCCGGCTTCGAGGTCAGCAATCGACTGTTTCGCATATTTCATGGCTTCATCGCTGTATTTGAAATTGCCTTTAAACGCCTCGTCGCCACCGACCGCGCCCAACACTATCTCGACCGGACGATATTTGTCGGCGTGCTTCGTCATGATCTCTCTACCCGAAGCATAAGCTTCGTCCCAATTTTTCGTCTTAAGGGAATCGTTAAAACGAGTAATAAGGACATTTTCTGCATCATCAGCAAGAGCCTTGATAAGTTCATCCTCTTTGACAGGAATGTTGGTTTTTAACCAAGTCAAACGCACATCAGCTATTGAGCAGCCTGTGCCAAACTTTTCGATAAACTCCTTGCCGAGACGGATCGCTTCTCTGCGGCCGGCCCTGTCCTTAAGGCCTTTCTTGTACTCGACGTCAAACTTGTCCTGAGCGGCCTCAACCTCGGCCGCTACGCAGGTGTCCTGAGCCAAGCCGGCGACCGCGCCGAGGGCAATTACAGCGGTCAGGATAAGGCCGGTATTCATAAATCTAAAAATCTTTTTCATCTTCTTTATTCCTCCGGGATGAGCCGTAATTCTTTTCATAAAACGCACAAGCCGCTAGGTTCGGTTTGGCGTGAATTCAGATGTAGCCGGCGTGAGAAAAGTTGCTATCACTCGAGGCACTTCGCGCAACAAAGTTCCGAGCAAAAAAGTCCATCAACCGAACATCTTTGAAAAGGTCAATAATCCTTCAATTCTGACTATTGTGTCAAGCCGCATGGGGCCATATTCGCCATAAAAAACAGGCGTCTCGCCGAGTCAAATTAACTGGAGATTATTGCTTTTTGCCCTTCTTAGCCTTTTTCTCTTCGCCACTGCGGTCGTAAGTGATCACAACGGGCGGAAAGAGCGGTTTGGAATCTACGGTCTTTGCGACTAGCTTTTTCTCGACCGGTCGCGGGGCGCTCGGCACGACGATTACGTTGCCATTGCCCTTGTTGAGCATCGTGTTGTTGATATCGCCAACATCGGTTGAGGCCGTGTCTGTTGCGTCGGTGTCATCATCCTCTTCGTCGCTGGCAGTTTTGGCGGCCGTCGTGAGATCGAGGCTCGTCCTTGGCTTGAGATTGAACTCAGTCTGAGCAAGGCTGCGGTCGGTGCGAACGATTTGCGAGCCGAGCGCTCGATAAATGTCCGCGGCAACGGCGGCGGCGTATTTGCCGCGTTCGCGCTGGCCGCGAGTGATGACGACGACTGAGTATTTCGGCCTCTCTACGGGTGCGACCGATGCAAACAGCCCGACCCACGTTCCTTTGCTGATGCACGAACCGGTTTTGCCTGCCACACCGAGCGTTTGATCCATGTTGCGGCGCGCGGTGCCGTATTCCGCGGCACCCATCATGCCGGGAATGACGCGGCGAACGCTTTTCGACGGCAGTTGGACATCGGCGCGATAAAACGGTTGAAATTTCGCTCGTTCGACGTTGTTTCGCGGGACACGTGGCAGCACTCGTCTGCCGCCGTTCGTAATCGCCGAAACCATCACCGCGAGCTGCACGCCAGTGACTTCAAAATCGTCGCCGTGTGAATAAATTCGCGCGTTTGTGTTGCCGTAGGGGAGTTTGCCGGCGTATTCGCCCTCGGTGTTGAGGCCGGTCGGTTCGCCAAGGCCGAGTTGCTTGGCGTAGTCAATCATTTTAGCATTGCCGACTTTTACACCGGCGCGTTGAAAATAACCATTGCCAGAATATGCCATCGAGTCGTCAAGACCGCGACCGCCGTTGCCGTTGAGCGAGCCATCCTGCTTGTCGATTACGTTTTCGTTGAGAGCGGCAATGCCGGTCACGAGTTTGATCGTCGAGCACGGTTTGATGCCACTGCGAACTGCCCAATTCTGATTGACGATCGTGAGCACTTTGCCGGTCTGAGCTTCCATTACGACGACCGAGCCGGCGCGCGAACCCAACGCTTTGACGGCGGCGGAGCGAATGTTCAGGTCTTCGCCGTCCGTGACATCTTTTGAGATATTTTCGACGGTCTCGGTCCGCAGGCCGCGTTCAAACGCCAATTTACGTGCGATCGCTTCGCGTCGAGCCTGTTCGCGGCGGCGGTGTTCGGCAGCAATAGCGGCTCGGCGTTCGGCCTCGATGCGGCGTCGCTCGGCCAGAGCTTTTTTACTCTCGGCGCGGCTTTTTGTGTCTTTTTTGGATTTTACGTCTTTTTTATCGCGAGTTTTGGCCGTCAGTTTCTCTTTACGGTCTTTTTTGGCATCTCGATCCTTCGTGTCCGTCCTCTTAGCTACGGCTTTTTTGCTGACAACTGCTTTCTTAGATTTTTGGGCTAAAGCGTTTGTGCAGAACAATAAGCCGATAACGACAAGCGGCAGAAAAATGCGGACAAAAAAGTTTTTCGAAAACATTAACCTCATGTTTACCTCATTTACCGGAAGAGTTCTTGTTTGATTTATAGAGGCGGCACGTGCTCGATTAATGTCGAAGTGATTTGCCGTCTCGCGACGTTTGCGTAGAAACCATTTGTGAATATAACATTCAACGGACGGCGACGCAAGACGATTTTCATAATCAATAGTTTTGGCCCCTATGAGATTTCTTAATACATTTCGCGGAAGATTGCTACTGATCCTCGCGTTGATGCTGATCGCAACTCTTGGCGCTCAGTATTATCTGAATCTCGTCACGCAGCAAGAAAACACTGATCTTCGCGAAGCTCAATCGCAAACTATCGTTGCTGGTATCGCCGTGGCCTTTAAGAGTATTACGTCGGATGACCGCGTTGAGGATCTCGTGTCGCAGCCCGGGCAAACTTTTCTCGACGAGCAGGCTAAGGAGCGAATCCGCGACATCATCATTATAGACAATAATTGGCTGGTGACCGACAGTCTCAACACAGCATATCTGCCGGCTTATGACGAGAACGAGCAGGTTGTTTATAAAAAGCTCGCCGACCTCGTTGATCTGCCACCGTTGATGGAAGGCTCGCGTCTCGGTGAGGATCTTAATTACTTTCCGAATCGCAAAACCGCGTTGAATAAATACAATGAGGACGAGGCGCACGCAATTCCGATCGAGACTAGCCAAGGCCGTTGGTACGTGATGATCTTGCTCAAAAACGACCGCAACGAGTCGAGTTGGCGAGCCGCTCGCCCGTTGATCTATACGCTCGGCGTGCTGCTTGTGTCGTCGCTGATCACCTTCTGGCTCGTGTGGCGGTTTGGTCAACCGATAGCGAATTTATCGAATGCCGCGCGTCAAGTCGCCGATGGTAACCTACAGGTTCGTGTGCCCGACGCGTCTAGAAAAGATGAGATGGGGCGCCTCGCTCAAAATTTCAACGAGATGGCTGCCGAGCTTGAGAAAAAGCAAGGCCTCGAAGCTCAGTTGCGACAAGCCGAAAAGAGCGCTGTAGTCGGTCGTCTCGGATCGGCGATCGCACATGAGATTCGCAATCCGCTGAATTACATTAATCTAACGCTCGATCATCTTCGTGCGAAATTCGCGCCTGAAGACACGGCGCGCAAGGAAACCTTCGAGAAACTGACATCGCAGTTAAAAAACGAAGTCGCTCGTATCAACCAGCAAATATCGGATTTTTTGAACTACTCGCGGCCAACCAAAGCAAATCTACAACCGACCGACGCGCGAAAAGTCATCGAGGCATCTCTGAGGCTCATCGAGCCCGAAGCTGCCGAAAAGCAAGTCACCATTGGCGTCGTCGAACACGAAAACGTTCCGCCGATTATGGGCGACGCCGAGTTTTTGCGTTCCGTATTCAACAACCTTTTTATAAATGCGGTTCAGTCGATGGAGAAAAACGGCGGCCACCTCAACGTAAAAATATCGCCGTCCGACCCGTCTGACGGTGCAAATTTCGTGGTCTTCGAGATCGCCGACACGGGCAACGGCATCTCGGACGAAAATCTATCAAAGATATTCGAACCGTATTTTTCGACAAAAGAGACGGGCACCGGCCTCGGCCTCGCCATTGTGCAGAAAATAATTCAAACGCATCATGGCACGATTGAGGTTGAATCCGGGACAGGTGAAGGAACAAAATTTACGGTAAAATTACCGCGAGCAGAAAGATAGCCACGAATGACACGAATAGCACAAATAATTTTTTCATTAGTGACATTCGTGTAATTAGTGGCTAAATATTTTTATGGCTAGAAAAAGCATCCTCGTCGTCGATGACGAGAAAAATCAGAGAGAGATACTCGAGACAATTTTGTCGGGCGAGGGTTACGACGTGACGACCGCGTCGTCGGGTGAGGCGGCGATGAAGTTTGTCGCCGACCGGCACTTTGACCTCGTGCTTACCGATCTCAAGATGACCGGCATGACCGGCCTCGATCTTTTAAAGTCGCTCACCGATTTCGACAAATCGATCATCGTCATTCTGCTCACCGCGCACGGCACGATCGACTCGGCTGTCGATGCCTTGCGACTTGGCGCGTTCGAGTACCTGCAAAAACCGTACGACAGCGAGAAGCTGCTCGAAACCGTGTCGCGCGCCCTGAAAAAACTCACGACGCTCGACGCGGAGATCATTTCGGTCTCGCCCGAGATGGACAAGGTCAAAAAACTCATCTTGAAGATCGCCAAGTCGAATTCGACCGTACTGATCCGCGGCGAAAGCGGCACCGGAAAGGAGATGATCGCTCGGTCGATCCACACCAACAGCCTACGTTCCAGCGAGGTCTTTCAGGCCGTCAACTGCGCCGCGATCAATGAAAACCTGCTCGAAAGCGAGTTATTCGGTCACGAGAAAGGTTCGTTCACCGGCGCCGTGTCGGACAAAAAAGGGTTGTTCGAGATCGCGCATAACGGCACGCTGTTCCTCGACGAGATCGGCGAGCTTGATATTTCGCTGCAGGCAAAAATTTTACGCGCGTTGCAGGAGCGGCAAATTCGCCGCGTCGGCGGCACTCGCGAGATCGATACGGATGTTCGCGTAGTGGCCGCGACAAACCGCGATCTCACACACATGGTCGAGGAAAAACGCTTTCGCGAAGATCTGTATTATCGGCTGAATGTTCTGTCGATCGAATTGCCCGCTTTGCGTGAGCGGCGGACGGACATTCCGGTGTTGATAGATTACTTTGTAAAAAAACACACTCGCGGAACTAATCACAAAATCACGATCACGGCACCGGCGCGCAAAATTCTCGAAGACTATTCATATCCCGGCAACGTCCGACATCTCGAATCGGCGCTCGAACGCTCGATCCTTTTGTGCGAGAACGACACCGTCACGCCAGACGATCTGCCGCCCGAGATGACGCAAGGCGGCGGCAGAGCGACATCCGCGTCGACAGGCGATCTTTTCACGCTGCCACCCGACGGCGTGAACTTCGAAGATGTCGAGCGCAGTCTCATCATGCAGGCCATGGAACGCACCGATAACAACATCACAAAGTCTGCGAAGCTGCTCGGGCTGACGTTTAGAACTTTGCAGTATCGGCTCGAAAAATTTGGTTTTAAAAAAGACGGTGACGTAACTGAGGAACCGGACGGTTCGTAAATTGACAGCGTGATTTCAAACAGGATGTTCAGGATTTACAGGATATTTTTGATGGACAATCCTCCTTATCCTGACTATCCTGTTTGAAAAATCCCTTGAGGAGGAAAAGCGATGGAATGGTTCTCGACATTAAGTTTGGCGCTCGGCTCGGCTTGGACGAGCGGGATAAATCTATACGCGACGGTCACGGTGCTGGGCTTGCTGCAAAAGTTTGGTGCGACGAAGTTGCCGGGCGGTCTCGACGTGCTCGATAACTGGTGGATCATCGGCGTCGCGGGCGGATTATACGCAGTTGAGTTTTTTGCTGACAAGATACCGTATGTTGATAGCGTTTGGGACGTCGTACACACGTTCATACGCGTGCCCGCCGGTGCGATCGTGGCATACGCGGCCACCAATCAGCTCGATTCGTCGATCACGATTCCGGCGGCGCTGGTCGGCGGCGGACTCGCGCTTGCTTCGCACGGAACAAAAGCCGCAGCTCGCATCGGAGCAAATCTTTCCCCCGAACCGGTGTCGAATTGGGCGCTCTCATTTATCGAAGACGGCATCGCGATGATCGGCACCGTGCTCGCAGTCTTTGCGCCGGTAGCAATCGCTATCATTCTCGGCATCTTTGTTATTTTGTTCCTATGGTTTTTCCCAAAGGTCTTTCGCGCCATTCGCCGTCTTTTCCAGGCAATCGGTGCATTCTTTCGAGGTGAGAGTTTTGAGAGCGTCGCCCGCAAGGCAGGGTGATTTGGAACGTTCTTGTTCTTTCGGCATCTAACACTTCGGAGGGAACAATGAACAAATTGATTTTATTTAGCCTTTTTCTTGCGGCGGCGGTTTTCGCGTCCTGCGGAAGTTACGAATCAGTCTCTACCAGTAAACCTGTTTCAGCATCCAATTCAAACGTGTCTTTTGGGGTTTACGACATTTTGTCAAGCGGATCTAGCTCCTCTCAAGGCGATCTTGCGGATCAAGAAAAGCTCCAATCGCCGAGCGCCTCGAATACTGGCAGCGGCACTGGCAATGGCAGTGGAGGTGGCGGTGGTGGTGGTGGTGGTGGTGGTGGAAGGAACGAAAACCAGTTGCAGTACTCTACTACAGCCATCGCCGCCGAAAACGTTTCGCTGAAACAGGCTTCGATTTCTCAGGCAAATTCTATCCCGATCGACCGAAAGATACTTCGCAATGCGGAACTCAGCCTCGAATCAGAACAGCCAGAAGAAGCACAAAAGAAGATCGCTGCCATCGCCCAGAGCAAAGGCGGCTTTGTCGTCGAATCGCAGCAAAGCAGCAGCGACGTTAGGTTGAATACCCGCGACATCGTTCAGATGATCGTTCGGGTGCCAGCCGACAAATTTACCGAAACGGTTGACGAGATCAGAGCGACGGCTAGCCGTGTGATTGTCGAGACGGTCAAAGGCGAAGATGTGACTGAAGAGTTTATTGACATTGAGGCACGGTTAAAAGCGAAAAAGGCGCTCGAACAGCAGTTCATGGAGATAATGAAGCGGGCGAACGATGTCGAAGATGCTCTAAGCGTTCAAAGCCAGCTTGCAGGCGTCCGAGGCGAGATCGAGAAGATCGAAGGCCGCAAAAGATTTCTTGAGAACCAGGCGAGTCTTTCCACGATAAAGATCAGACTGCAAACACCGGCCGTTTTCTCGGCAAACTCGTCCGGATTTTTCTATCGTCTTTCGGAGTCGTTCGGCAGAGGATTCGATATTGCGTTAAACTTCATCCTTGGTCTTGTCACGTTCGTCATAGGTGCACTGCCTTTGGTCGTGTTTGTAGGTTTACCCGGCTATCTGATCGTTCGGGTAGTCATGCGAAAACGCGGACGCCCAATGTCGGTTACAGAGATAGCCGAGGACGAGATCAGAAACGAATAGAATGGAGCGGATATTTCAAATCTTGGCGGCGGCCTTTGCGGGACTCGCCGCTTATTTTTTGTGGGCGGGCGGCGATAAAGATTACGTCTTTGTGGCTGCCGTGTTTGCGGTCGCGGCCGGATTTCTGAGTTACAGATTTCGGCTTAAGGCGCGGCTACGTCAGCGCGAAGCCAAACGGACCGACATCTGATTTGCCGAAGGTTTGCCGCCCGAGCCTTAGATAGTAAACTAAGCGTTACGAATCTTGTGATCCGCGATGAATTTTCAGATACTGGTTCACAATCTTACCGATCCGACCCTGCTCTTTTTTGTGCTGGGTATCGTCGCCGCGCTCCTCAAGAGCGATCTGGAGATTCCGTCAAACAGCGTCCGCTTTATTGCGCTTTACCTTTTGTTTGCGATCGGATTCAAGGGCGGGCAGGAGCTAGGGCACAGCACTATCGGCGTCGAGATCATCTGTTCGCTCCTGTTCGGCATCGTGATCGCGGCGTTGATACCTCTTTACTCTTTCTTCATTCTCCGCCGAAGATTGAGCGTCAGCGATGCCGCCGCGGCTGCCGCGGCGTATGGTTCGGTGAGCGCGGTCACGTTCGTCGCCGCATCAGCTTTCCTCGAAGCTCAGCAAGTCACTTTCGGCGGCCATATGGTCGCCGTTATGGCTCTGATGGAATCGCCGGCGATCATCGTCGGGGTTATTCTGATGATGAATTACGCTTCGGCGGAGGAGCGCAAGGCGGTCGAGTCTGAGAACAAGGGGCTCAAGGCCATTCTTCATCACTCATTGACCAATGGCAGCGTGCTGATGTTGCTTGGCAGCCTCCTTATCGGATTTGTTGCCGACTTGAAACAGGCTGAAGGTATTCGCCCTTTCACGACGGACATATTTAAAGGTTTCCTCGCAATTTTTCTGCTTGAGATGGGAATGGTCACGGCCCGACGGTTTTCAGCGTTTCTTCGATACGGCGGATTCGTTACGATTTTTGCGATAGTCGCCCCGCTCGTAAACGGAACATTGGCAGCGGTATTGAGCGGCTTGATCACTGACAGCGAAGGCAATCGGTTTATGTTCGGCGTCCTCGCGGCGAGCGCCTCGTATATCGCGGTGCCGGCTGCAATGCGGATCGCCGCTCCGTCGGCCGATCCGGGACTTTACATACCGATGGCATTGGGTATTACATTTCCGTTCAACATCACGGTGGGAATGCCAGTTTACTTTATGGCGGTGAAATACATCAAATTCTAGATGAGCAGACATCGAATAGATCGTTTAAGATCAGCGTGTTTCACGTTAGTCGTGGGTGCAATGTTCGGGGTCGGCGCTTTCTCGGTCGTCCATGCGCAAATGTCGCGCAAACCGTCGCCGACACGCGAGCCTGCCGGAGCGATGGACAAACGGCCGGATTCGAAAAAGAATTCGCTCCCGCGCATCGTGACGCAGGCGGATTTTGACTCGATCGCGCGCACGTATCATCAGAGCACGCCTTATGCGTTGCCGCACGCGATGTTTGTCATCGACCGCCG
>JANOGL010000071.1:0-4754 GCA_031405985.1 Acidobacteriota bacterium
GCTATTCGAAAGAAGGCACGAACGCTCTCGTATTTGACGAGAAACCACGCACACCGCTTACAGTCTCAGGCTTTGTTTGGGAAGGAAATACCGAGCGGCTTCTCAAGGGCACATCGTATCTCATCGACGAACGCTCAGGCGCCGGCCACGTTGTACTTTTTGCCGAAGATCCGTTCTTTCGAGGCATGACCCGCGGTCTGACGCGACAGTTTTTTAACGCAATAGCATTCAACGGAGTTTTTTGAAGAAATCTTAACGCTGAGGACGCAGAGCACGCTGAGATTTGGAAAAAGTTTTTTGACTCTGCGTTCTTTGCGTCCTCTGCGTTGAAAACATTTTATGTTTACTGTGCGAGCAAGTTTTAGCGACGACATCGAGCTCAAGACGAGCATCGACAAGGTGCGCGAGTTTTTTGGCGACATAACGAATTTCGCCGACTTAATGCCCGGCATCGATCAGGTTTACATCGACGCAAACGGAGTTGCTCATTGGAAGGTGCAGGCGGAGATTCCGATCGTAGGGCGAATGCTGCAGAATTTTGCACTCGAACTCGCCGAGAACAGCGAAGATCGCATCGAATGGTCGCCGCTGCTCACCGAGGCTGAAAATTTTTTGCGCTACTCGGCCGATTTCCTCGAAAAAGCAAAAGACGTTACCGTGGTCCGCTTTTCACAGTTTGTCGAACTGCGTCGCAAAAAAGCGAGCGAGCTCCATTCGCTCGCGTGGCTCGCCGGCGAATCGCTCATCTCAAGCGAAATGACAAAAAGCATCACCGCGATGATACGCGTGTTTATCGAGAATGCGAAAGAGAGGTTAGAAAAATAAATCGTGTCAGTAGCCCGTACGTAAGTAAGGGCGCCTGTAGCGCCATCGGCGCCCTTACTTACGTGCGGGCTACTGACACTAAACCTTACGTGATCGCGCCGCCATCGACGATCACGACTTCGCCGCTCATAAAGCTGTTGCGATCAGAGCACATAAAGGCCGCGAACTCTGCGAGCTCATGTGGATCACCTTTGCGCCCCTTTGGTACCCAAAAATCGTGCATTTGAATAAGACGCTCCGGCAGACTGTGTCCGAGATCGGTGTCGAATATGCCGGCGGCGATTGCGTTGACGGAGACGCCGAAGTTTGCGGCTTCGCGCGAGAGGCACTTCGTAAAGCCGATCATCGCGGCCTTAGAGGTTGCGTAGTGAACGGACGTCGGCAAGCTGCGCATAGCTCCGACCGACGTGATATTGAGGATATGGCCGTGTCGTTCCCGCAGCATTTGCTTGTAGAAAGGTTTTGTGACGGCGAATAAGCTCCCGACGTTTGTCTCGACCACCCAATCCCACGATTTGTCCGTCGTAGTTGCAAAATTATCGGGTTTATTAACAGCAGCATTGTTGACGAGAACCTGAATCGGTCCCCACGCATCTTTTATCTCACGAGCGACGTGTTTCATCCCGACGCGGTCGGTCACCGAAATTTTAAAGCCGAGAGCACGACGGCCGTGGGCCTCGATTTTCGCTTTTACATCTTCCGCCAAGTCGTCACGCGAGTGGTAATTGAACGCAACGTCGGCGCCCTCGCGGGCAAAAACCTCGCAGATCGCCGCACCTATGCCGCGCGTACCGCCGGACACAAACGCACGTTTACCTTCCAATAAAAGAGCCATAAATAGCAACGAGTAGAAGTTTATTTTCCACTTTCGCTGACGGAGTAGCAAACATCGATGTAGTTTTAAGTAGCGTTCGAAACTGGTTCGGGCTGCATTTGAGGCAAAAGAGCATTGATCTCACGTATGATCTGCTCGGTTGAGTTGGGCATTGTGAGTCCAATCGTCGCGGCCTTCATGCTCGAATATCGTGAGCGGTCGGCTATCAGGCTACGTAATATCGGCACGATGTCGGAGGCTTTGTTGAGCAGCAAACCGGCGCCGCGACGCTCGATCATTTGAACCGTTCCTGCTTCTTGCGGCATAGGCGGCGTCGTGGCGTCAGCGATGATCGGCAGACGACAGGCGAGCGCCTCGAACGTGGTCAAACCACCAAGTTTTGAGATCATAACATTCGCCGATTGCATTAGCTTTTCGATCTCGTCCGAATAGCCGATGACTTTAACAGGAAACTTCGCGGTCTTCGCAATTTGTTCAGCTTCGAGACGAAGTTCCTCATTCTTACCGGCGAGGAAGATTGCCTGGACGTCCAACTCGCCCCGCACCAGCTCACGAAAGATCAGCGGAATATTGCCGCCGCCGACCCATCCGGCGTTAAGAAACACGGTAAACTTGTTGGGATCGAGACCGTACGCCTTTCGCGCGGTTTGTGCATCTAACTCGGTAACTTCTTGAAACTTCGGATCAACCGGCATTCCCGAAACTTTTATTTTTTCAGGCGAAATACCGTAGTCAACCAGTTGCCTTTGAGCATCCTCATTTGCCACTAAGTAAAGCGAGACATCGTCACACGCCCAGCCTTTCCAAAACCCATAACAGGGATCGGTCACAACTGTAACAAGTGGAATTTGCTGAGATAACTTAAGCTCCCTGAGCACCCGTGCAAAGATGTGCTGCGTCATGGGATGAACGCTAACAACAATATGTGGACACCATTTTTCAAATGAGTCGCGGCAGAATCCGATGCAGCGTTTCATAAAAAACTCACGCGTCTCCGGCCTGATCTTGTTAAAACCCCAGAACAAATACTTCATCCAGTGCTGCTTGTTTTTAAGAATCCAATTGTAAACCTTTACAAGCTTTTCGGTGATGTGGTGCGACTCTTCGACAGCTTTGATGGTACGAACGGCAGTTGACTCGCCCTGCCAAAACTTTGTCAGTCCGTCGGCGATCGTCTGAGCAGCAGAACGATGCCCGCCACCTGTGTCGGACGAAATTATCAGGATTTTTGGGGTATTTGGCTGCATCAGGGCAATGGAATCTCAAGTTACTTACAAATTTTTGACGCCGTGTAGTTATTAATTTCAGTATGTCGTGGAAGTGCTGTTCGTTTCTTTGTTTTCACGTTTTCCCAAATCGAGTGGCTGCCGCCCTCGCGGAACAATCGACACCCATTTCTTTCAAGATGTCGTATCAGATCACGCCGCTTCATAAACCGGCTCTGGTGTTACAACATAACGTGACGAAGCATTTAGTATCAAATGGATCGGCTCGTCAATATCGGATTCGGAATCGGACGCATCCGGATTTGGTCGCGGCAAGTTTTCACCCATTAGTAAATTTGTCTCAGCCATATCCACCAAAGCATCGGCAAGCAATCTTCTTGTTTCGCCCAAGTCGCGGCCACACGTAATCACGCCGGGAAAATCCAACACCTCGCCGTGAACTCCGTCATCTGTAAACTTGTACATTGCTTTGTAAGTCAACATATTCTCTAAGCTTTTAGAGCAACTTCCCTTGCTTCTGCGAAACCTGAAAGATTCTTAGCCGCTTTCTTCATCTGCCCTTCGAGCGCTTTGATCTTAATCAGGTGCTTTGCGTTGAACGGCAGCGACGGATAGAAACAATTCGATTCATGTGTGCAAAAACATCCGGCACCGGCCTCGACGCGGCGTTCCTTCATCAGTTTGGTTTTCCAGGCGGCCTGAAAATCCCAATCGTAGTCACGCAGATTCAGCACGTCGGGTTTGTTTTCACACGACGACAGTGCGCCGTTGTCGTATATGACCGCACCCGCGCTTCCCGCGTAACACTTTAGTTGAGCGACGTTTTCCTCTTTCGTCTTGGCAATGAGGTCGTGCATGTAGATGTCGACCGCCGCCTTGAAAAAGCCCGATTTGCCACCGTAATTATTCTTTAGAGCGGAGCTCTTTGTGTCTTCGAGAATCATTTGCGATAGCTGGCCGTAACGCTTGTGGTCAAAATTCAGCTCATTCGGGTCAGCCGACGGCGGGCGAATGTAGTTGATGTTGACTTTATCGGGCTTGAGGTCGTGCTTCAAAAAGTCATACCAATCGAAGATCGTGTCCTCGTTCGAATGCATCACGCATGTGCAGGTCTGGATGTCGAGCTGCGGATACTGCTCGCGTTTCATCTGCTGCAAAGTCCGCGCGGTGTGAATCGCCTTATCCCAACTTCCCTCTTTGCGACGAATCTTCTCGTGTGCGTCTTTCATACCGTCGATGCCGAGAGCGACGCTGACGTTGAGTTTCGGACATTCGTCCATAATGCGTGCAACGTCGGGAAAAATTCGCGGGTGTATCTGTCCGTTCGACATTAGATAAACGCTGTCGAGTTTATTGTTTTCGTAAAACGCACGAACGATCTCGGGCAGATCCTTTCGCGTAAACGGCTCACCGCCCGCGAGCACAAGCACGCCAAGATTGCCGCCCAAAGTCTCTGAAATACGAGCGATCTCGTCTGCTTTCATCTGGAGCTTTTTACGTGGACGATCATCGAGCTCCTCCGTGAAAAAGCAATGCGTACATCGCATATCACACACACTCGTCACAAGAATATTCAAAAACACCGGTGATATCGGCCGTCCGACGACGATGCTTGCGTATCGCTTAAAAATTTCCTTTGTCGCAAAATCCATTTCTGTTTGCTGATAACAGCTTGTTTGGCTTAGATGCAGACGCTAAAAGCCAAGTTACACTTTACTTTATCGGCTAATTTTCAGCAATCCGTTCTAACAGGTTAGAATACAGATATGTTTCGCCGCGTTTATCTCGATAACAGTGCAACGACACCCGTCGCTCCCGAGGTCGTCGAAGTAATGATGCCGTATCTGACCGAAAAACACGGCAACGCG
>JANOGL010000098.1:0-3171 GCA_031405985.1 Acidobacteriota bacterium
GACGGTCTCCAGACCGCCAAATCGTTTGGCGGAACGCGAAAAGGCTCAACCGTAGAAATTAGAGCACTCCCGGCATGAACGTATTCGCGCGCAGGTGCATTCGCAGGCATCGGCGGCGGCGTGCCCGGAGGCATCGTTGCCGTTGATGACGACAAAATAGTCGAGGAGCGCCGGTTAGCAATCGCGCCCCAGCCGAGTGTTATCAACGTCAATATTCCGACGACGATCAAGGCTCGGTTCGCCTTCGCGGACGCAAAAATACCTACGCGCTCAGATTGATCGCCAATCCGACGCTTTCGTGTGTTTCTGGACATAAGACCTCCCGTTGTCTTACAGATGGAGCTATATTGTTTTTGGCTGGGATTCGGGCGGGAAATCTCGATACATCTGAATTCTATCGGGATGCGACGCGGGAAATCGAAGCCTTCGTTAACCAATAAATCAAACGATTCAATCCCGATGTATCGGGACCGGTTCCAATGAACCAATTGCAGGCCGACTTCCGGTATATTAATGCCGTGTGTGCGGCCTAAAGTCTATCTACGGGGCATTCTTTACCACCTAGCCAATATTGTCAAGAGCACAAAATAAAAAACTTTATTGACCGCAACTCCCGTTTTCACATTTTGGCAACGCGCGAACAATGACCTCGCATTTTTTTACGAGCTTTGATGTCTCCGCGATCGGCAGAGCCGGTAATTTAGCTTTTTTGCCGGCGCCGATCTCGGCTTCGCACGCCCACACATAGCTTTTGCCGCCGATCTCTACCGGAACGAGATTTGTCACGAGAAACGTCTCGGTTTTCTTACCCGCTGCGATATTCAGCGGAATGTCGAGAAAGATCGCGGCGACCGACACGCTGTCTGTCATCGACGACTGAAGGGGCTTTGCCGTCCCGAGCAAACTTGTTGTCAACGTTTTGCGATCTCGGTAAAAGCCGTCGCGAAGAGCGGGCGTGAGATTTGTCGTCAGCCATTTTTGAGCGACGGCAGGCTTATTCCGAAACTGCTTCAGACCCTTTTGATACGCGGCCTGAAACTCGGGCACCTTGGCGATGTCGTCGGTCGTTATCTCGCGGCAGTATGGCGATTCGCAATCCTGAGCCTTTAACCACGCGGTGTATTCGGCGCTCGCTTTTGCCTTGCAGTAAAAGCAATCAAGTGATGTGACGGTTGCCGCCTTTATGCGCTCGACCATCTCTTTGTTCGCATCGAACCCACCGCGAAAAAGATAAAAGCGCTTGCGTTTTAACTTAACCTGCGAACCCGCGACGCTGACGCGTCCCGAGATCTCGAGCGCGCCGCTACTTTGCGCATCAACCGGTACCACCCAGAATGGCGACATCAGGACGGCGAGCAGAAAAAAGCTAAAAACGCGCATTATGGTTGGTCGAGGTAGGGCCGTGCCGGAAATTTTAAGAACGGCAGACGCACCGTGCGGACAAAGATATTGTCCGAACGAATCGCGATCGGCGGTGCAAAATTAGCCGCTCCCGCGGCGGCGACCAGATCGTCCTGATCGATGCCGTCGCCGCTTACGCCGATGCCGCCGACGTGGGTCGAGCCGCGATAAAGCGGAATGCCGCCCGCAAAAATTTGCAAACCGTTTTTAAGTTCGGGCACCGACGTGCACGGACACGGCGCGATCATCGTCCACTTAACTCTTGCGGCACCGCGACAGATCGGCGGCGGCGGCGAGATCAGCACCGAGCTGCTCAGATCAAGCTGCAAACCGACATTGAACGGACTCCAATCTACTAGTTCTTTGCTAAACGGCCCGGCCGATGTGCCGTTGATGCCGTCGGGAAACAGCGGGCGATGCAAAAATCCTAGCCCTCGGTCGCTGAATGCAATCGCACCGTTGAGCCCGATGCCGTCGGCGCTTGCACGCGTCACGTACGAGCCGAAACCGGTGGCGGTTAATTTCGCGGCGGCGTCGGAGCGTGCAAAAAAGTTTGACGAGCGCGCCTTTTGAACCGACACGTCGAGACCGAAAACAGGCGCGTCGAGCTGTCGAAAGATGCCGAGCACAGCGCCGTTTGTATCGACGACGGCGATCGTCACACGTGCGTTGCTGCCCAAGGGCTGGCGAATGCCGGCGCGGACGCGATTTGCATTCTGAACTGCGGCCGCGAGTATCGAACTTACCTCAGCCGCAGTAAGATTTGAGCCCGCGACCGTCGGAAAGCGCATGCTGAATTGACCGTTGATGCCGCCGAGCACGCCGGCCACGAAATCGCTCGGTGGTGCCGCCAGGATCGGCGACGTGACGAGACCGGGCAGACTGCCAAACGGAATTGCGGTTACGGTCATCGCGTCAACCGTGTTCGCAAACGGCAGGCGAATGCCTTCGACGAGAATGTTGTCGCCGCGAATCAGGGCAGGCGATTCGAAACCGCGCGTTCCATAAGCCGCGATTGTTTCTTCGGCAGAAAAATCGTCGTCCATCGGGTTTCGATCGACGGTGTAAAGGCCGTTACCCTCGACCCCGACGCCGCCGACCGCGACTCCATTTTTATAGAGCGGAATTCCGCCCGGATCGCCCGACAAACCTAATGGCAAACCTGCGATCGCGATGTCCGAGCACGGCAGCGTCGAAAACTGAACGCCGTAGAGCGGCCCGCCGGGGCGATTGTCGATGCCGGGCGGGAAATGTTCTTGAATAATGAATGACGCGGTTCGCGTGGTGAACGCGTTGCCGCCGGTCGAGAAGATCCCGGCTGTTCCGGCCTTCGAGTGCGACGCAGCTGACGACGGAACGGATAAATTTTCGAGACCTTGACCCGCTCGTCCGACGCTGCGGATCAACGTCGTCGCGGGCGCGCCCGTCATCGTAAACGTGCCGAGTAAATTACCTTCTTTATCGGTCACGGACACGGTAACGCGCTGATTCGTCGCTACAGCCTTCGAAACAGCTTGCGCGATTACGGTTTGAACATCAGCAACTGTGAGGCTTTGTGAACTAGCGGCTGTGGCCGCGAACAGAAGTATCAGAAGAGAGGCAAAAAACCGAAAAGTTTTTACCGGCAAGATCTTCATGAATGCTTACGAATATCATACAAATGCCCGAGATAGTCAAGCATTTGCGACAGCTATTTGACAGCTTTAATTTTCTTTCTCTCCGTTGGCTTTTCAGCGATGGCGGCGAGCGTTTCGGTAATTTTTGAATAGA
>JANOGL010000099.1:0-6211 GCA_031405985.1 Acidobacteriota bacterium
AGACACAGAGGACACAAAGGGGAAGTTAATGACTTTCCGTTGTGTCCTCTGTGTCTTTGTGGTGAATTTAGCCGCCCGCCGTTTCAATCGGAGTATATTAAGGCAAATATGCGGACTGACGGGTTTGTCGTCGGTCGGGGCCGAATTGGTTTCTCAAGACAGAGGTCAAAATAAGTCGATTTGTGAATTGTTCTGCGCGAAGTTGAGGCTTCGGTTGCGGGGATTTTGCCTGCAACCGAAGCGTTTGCGAGAGCTTTAGGAGCCGCCTTTCAAATGTGGCATCTTGCTTGAGGCTTCAGAAATTGAGCGTTTCGAGAGCGATTGTTCTCTTTTTCTTTGCGAGTAAATCTGTTGTCATATTCAAACTGCCGTTAATTTTCTGACTTTCTTCATTGTCGAAAATTCCCGTTCCGCCCGTTCCCTGCAGGTCTATCTGTGTTTGTTTGCCGATGAGTTCGCCTTTCTTGTTGACGATTTCCTGAATATCGCCCGACATCACTTCGCCATACACGGTGCCGACATGAGCGCCGTCGCGAAAAACCGCCACCGACCACGAGCCGCCCGTTACGCCGACGCCATTAAACATCTCGCGGGAATTAACCGACACGGTCATATAACGCGACTCCGCTTCGCCCGCGCTGATCAGCACATAAGTGTTGCCGTATTGGAATCCGCTCACCGGGTCCTGATTTCCAGCCGAACTTTCGACTCCGTCGTAAATAGACCCCTTCGTAGCTTCGTTTTGGGCTGAGACTGCGGCGGTCATTAAACCAATTGCCAAAACCACCATCAACGCTATTTTTGTCATTTGCTTATTCATTTTCTTATCTCCTTTTCTTCCTGTCCTCTCGGACTGTAAATTTTGCTCTCCACTCATTAACGCGACGGTTTTTGAAAACTGAGGTCAAATTTATCTGAAAAGAGTTGCTTTTTCGGCTCAATAGGCATATTTTTAGGCGACAAAGGAAATATTTCTTGAACGACGAGGTAAGGCGATGACGGAAAAGGCGCATCCGGTCAGCCAGATAACCGAACAGTTGCAAAACTGGGGCAAAAAGCACGACACAGAAGCCGGCAATGTTCTGCTCCAACTTGTCTATGACGAACTTCACCGTCAGGCGCATGGTTATTTGAGAAAGGAGCGCGTCGGACACACCCTGCAAACCACTGCTCTGGTTCACGAGGCGTATTTGAAATTGGCCGATCAAAAATCGGTTGCATGGGAGGGACGCTCGCATTTTTACGCCCTTGCCGCGACAATGATGCGGCGGATTTTGATTGATTACGCCAAAAGCAAACATCGCGTACGGCGCGGCGGTGTGAACAGCGATTTGCCGCTTGAAGATGCTTTAACAGTGGCCGTTAGCGATGCGGATTTTGATTTACTCGAACTTGACGAAGCCTTGACGCGCCTTGCCGAAAAGGATGGGCATCTTGCCAAGGTTGTCGAACTCAGATTTTTTAGCGGATTGGATGTAGTAGACACTGCGGAAGTTTTGGGCGTATCGGAATCAACAGTCAAACGAGATTGGGCAATGGCAAAGGCTTGGCTGCATCGGGAACTGACCCAGTGAGGGGATATTGAAAAATGCCTGATGAAAGTTGGCAAAGGGTAAGAGAAATATTTGATTCGGCTTTGCTCGTCAAGCCTGAAGAACGTCGAAAATTTATCCGCAACGCCTGCGCTGACGACTACGCACTGTTCGATGAGGTCGATACACTTTTGGCGTCGCATGAGAGCTCGGAAAGTTTCATGGAAACGCCCGCGATCGCCGAAATGGCATATGCGATCGAAGGGACCGGCAAAAAACTTGAAAACGGAAGCCGTTTAGGACATTACGAAATCATCGAGCCAATCGGCACGGGCGGAATGGGCGAAGTTTATCTTGCCCGGGACCAGATGCTCGACCGTCAGGTTGCCGTCAAGATTCTCAACGAAAGATTCAGCGACGACGAATCGAATCTCAGCCGTTTTATCCGCGAAGCCCAGACCGCGTCTGCATTAAACCACCCCAACATTCTTGTCATTCACGAAATCGGCGCGTGCGAAGATGCACAGTTTATTGTCAGCGAATTTATCGAAGGCAAGACCTTGCGCCAGATTCTCAAGGAAGAGAAATTGAATTTCCCGGAAGTTTTGGACGTTTCGATTCAGATTGCCAACGCTCTCTCAGCCGCCCACGACGCCCACCTCATCCACCGCGACATCAAGCCCGAAAACATAATGATCCGTCCAGACGGGCTTGTGAAAGTTTTGGATTTTGGTTTGGCAAAACTCATCGAACAAAAAAACAGATCTTCTCTTGGACTGGACAATTCCACGGCCCTCAACAACATTTCGGCGGAAGGCATGATTTTAGGAACGGTCAACTATATGTCACCCGAACAGGCCAAAGGCGATTTTGTTGACGAGCGTACCGATATATTCAGCCTCGGCGTGGTGATCTACGAAATGATCGCCGGACACGCGCCGTTTGATGGCGAATCGACGTGGGAAACTGTTGCCAATCTGATAAATGACGAACCGAAATCACTTTCAACCTTTGCCATCAATCTGCCGGAGGAATTGCCAAGAATCGTTTCCAAAATGCTCCGCAAGAACATGGACGAGCGTTATCAAACGGCAAAAGGTTTGTTGATAGATCTGAAGAATGCCAACCAGGATTTAGAGTTTAATGACAAGTTACTGATAGTCGCGGTGATGCCGTTTGTCAACGAAAGCAGCAATGCGGATGTCGAATACCTCTCGGACGGAATGACTGAAACGCTTATCAGAAGTTTGTCGCAACTGCCGAATCTCTATGTCAAAGCACACTCAAGCGTCATTCGCTACAAAGGCGAGACAGCGGACGCGCAAACCATAGGTAAAGAATTAGACGTGCAGGCGATTTTGAACGGGCGAGTTGTCCAACACGGCGAGCAATTAACGTTGACGCTTGAATTAGTAGATGCGCGAAGCGAGAACGTCATTTGGAGCGAGCAGTACGATCGCGAACAAACGGACCTCATTTCTCTACAGAGCGAGATTGCCCTCGATGTGTCGCAGAAATTAAGAACAAAGTTGTCAGGCGCGGACGAGGCGAAAGTAACAAAGAATTATACTGCGAACCGCGAAGCTTACAAGTTTTATATGCGCGGGCGATTTTATTGGAACAAACGCACAGCAGAGAACATCAGAAAAGCAATCGAGCAATTCAAAGAGGCGGTGGACAAAGACCCGAATTATGCACTCGCCTATGTCGGTCTCGCCGATTGCTATGCCATATCACAGGAATACCTCGGAACCCCTACGAGCGAAGCATTGCCGCAAGCGAAAGCCTACGCAAATCGCGCTCTTGAGATCGATGATTCGCTTGGAGAAGCACATACCACGTTGGGACTGATTAATAGGAGTTTGTGGAATTGGGCAGAGGCGGAAAAGGAATTCAAACGTGCAATTGAGTTAAACCGAAATTACCCGACAGCCCATCATTGGTATTGCCGTTTTCTGCGAGCCATGGGACGCCCTGACGAAGCTCTGGCAGAAATCAAACGAGCAAATGAACTTGACCCTTTGTCGGGGGTTATTCTTGGCAATCTTGTCCAGGTATATTTGCAACTAGGTGAGGTGGATGCTGCGTTTGAGCAATGCCGGAAGGCAATTGAACTCTACCCCAATTATCCCGGATTACACAATTCTTTGAGCTATGTGTATCTGAAACAAGGGCGTACCGCCGAGGCACTGGCAGAAGCACAAAAGGCAGTTGAACTCTCGAACAGGGCTAATGGTCATCTTTCCCTGTTGGGCTACGTTTGTGCTGTATCGGGAAATCGAAACAAAGCACTCGCAATAGTTAAGGAACTTGAAGAAAGGTACCAGAAACGTCAGGCGGATGGTATCGACATTGCAGGCATTCATACCGGACTCGGTAACAAAGATCAGGCTTTCGAGTGGATAGAAAAGCAATTTCAAAACCACAGTTCTGAGTTGATGGCAGTGAAAACGGAACCTGTATTTGAGCCTCTCCGCAGCGACCCGCGTTATAAGGATTTACTGCGACGAATGAATTTGCCGGAATGAGTTTGAATTAAGATGAATAACGCTCCTGTCGGTCAACACCACTTCGATCGCTTGCGCCGCGACGAAAATTTATCGAGGACAAACGCACTTGACGTCAAGAATCTGGACGTTTAGACAATTTAGCCTCAGAGGACAAAGAGAAGCGGACGAAGATTCAATCCTCTTTCGCTTTTCCCTGCGGTCTTTGCGACTTTGCGTTAAATATCTTACCTGGCAACGCCGTCGATTTCGAGGACGAGATCGGCGCCGTAGGCTTTGGCAGGTGTTTGGTAGCCGGATCGCGATGCATCGGGATTGCCGTTGAGGATTTTTTCGACGATATTCAGCGCGGCGAGAGCGGGGAGCCTGTAGCCCTCGGGAGTTTACATTCACGCCGCGACGCAAATTTATCGGGGACAATGCATTGTATGTAAAGAATTTGGACGTCTGATCTTCATTGCTAAGGTCATCAGAATCCGACGTTCTCGAGCGCGATACCCTCGGGTTTTTGTCTGCCCGTCGGGCTTGCGTCTACCAGCCCAAGGGATTTCATCACACGAACAGTGATCAAGCCAAAGTCATACTCGCTCTCATCGTGGCTCGTTCGGAGAAAGTGCGGGTAATGATGATGGTCGTTTTGCAGGCTCGCGCTGAAAGAGGCGGTGACCGGAAGCCACTCGCCGAGATTCATCGCGTTGTCGTGCTCGTCGGTGTAACGGCGCGTGCCAAACCGGCGGTCGTGCGTCCAGTAGTTCTGGATCATGTTTACCCACAGCGCAAAAACGCGAACACCACACCAGAGAACCGCGGCATACAGCCAATCGCCCGTTGACAGCCAGAGCAAACCATAGCTGCTGGCCTGCGAAAAAACGGCGAAATACGGGCTAGAGACCAGTCGGAACGGCCAGCTCTTAAAAATCCCTTCGGTAGCGAGGTTCTTGCTGCACGCGTAGGGAAAGACACACAGGTACATCGTTTTCCAAAAGCCGTCCTCGTCTAGCTTGTTCGGGTCGCCATCGTGGTCCGAGAAAGCATGATGATGCCGATGGCGGTTAACCCATGTCGTCGGATTTATGTAGATGCCGGTTGTGTTGTTTAGAAGGGCGATGGATTTGATAAACCACGGCTTGTAATTGAGCGTCTTGTGGGCAATGCCCATGTGAATAACGTCCGAAAGATATAGTCCGCCTAAAAACCAGATGTAGATCAAATACAACAAACCGAAGACAACTCCCCAGAGCATTCCCCATTTCTGCGGAGCAACTATAGCCGAGAGCAGGATATGAGTGGCAATGAGCAAATACCCAACGACGTTATAGATCTTCATGTGCGTACCTCAGTATTTGGATTCGATCAGCCAATATCCTGACGTGCCGTGCCGTCGAGCTCAAGCACGAGATCGGCGCCGTAGGCTTTGGCTGGAGTTTGGTAGCCGGGCGTGAAGTTGCCCGCGAGGATTTTTTCAGCGATGTTTAGCGCGGCGACCGCTGTGAGTGTGTAGCCTTCGGGGGTTTGCATCCGCGACTCGACGCGGTTGCCGTTAAGATCCGAGGCCTCGCCCCACAGCAGCGTTTTGCCGCGACCACGCTCGTCGTCGGACGGCCCGCCGGCGGGGATCTTTTTTTGCAGATATTCGTTGACGCGCCTTTTTGCAAGCAGCCAACCGATGTAGCGGCTGATCTTCATGGCTTTTATGATCTTTGCCGGCACAACGGTGAAAACCTCGATATTCGGAATGCCCGTCGAATAGTAGGCGGTCGCGACATCGCCCCACGGAATCGTCACGCCGGTTTTTGTAACTTCGCCGAAGTCGATCTCGCGCGTTTTCCACGCCGCCTGAACAGACGTTATTCGTCCGTCTTTTCTGATTGCACCGCCTTTGCCGACGTTCATCGTCATCGTCGCCTGCGTGCCGTGCGAGATGCGCCCCATGCCGTAAAACGCGAGGCTCAAGTTAGTCGCCGTCGGCAGTCGGTTTTTCAAATGCAGCGCCAGACAGTCGGACGGCACGACATCAAACCCTACGCCCGGCATCATCATAATACCGGCGTCTTTTGCCTGCTTGTCACGAGCGGCGCACGCCTCAAATACAGCGATCTCACCCGTGATGTCGGTGTAATGTTTTTTATTGCGCAGGCACGCCTCGACCATTGGTTTGCTTGTCAACGAAAA
>JANOGL010000107.1:0-11133 GCA_031405985.1 Acidobacteriota bacterium
CGCCGGTTCCGGTTCCTGACGACGAGCCGCCGCCTGAACCGGAAAAGAAACCGGAACAGAAGCAGCCGGACGTTGACGTTCGCAAAGAGCTGATTCAAAACATCTTTCAGACGCCGGTAAAACCGCCGGAGACCGTCAGCACGACGCGAAATCTGACAAAGGAAATGCGGCTTGACCGTATGACCAAACAGGGAAGTTCGGACTTAAATACAGGAGCTCCAGTTGATCCGAGTGCAGCACGCACAACGACGACTGGTGGAACGGGTGGACTTAACCCGAATGCTGGAACATCTCCTACCGGCGGACAGGAAGAAGAAGCTCCGCCGCCAAGGACTGAAAAACCGAAACCGCCTAAGACAGTTTCCGGTGGTGTTTTGAATGGTAAAGCAACCAGCTTGCCGAAGCCGGCGTATCCGCCGGCAGCACGTGCTGTGAGAGCAAGTGGTGCGGTTAGCGTACAGGTTCTGATTAGCGAGTCAGGCAGCGTGATCTCGGCAAATGCAGTGAGCGGCCACCCGTTACTGAGAAACGCCGCAGAAGGCGCAGCACGAGGAGCACGATTCAGTCCGACGCTGCTGTCTGGACAGGCGGTTAAAGTTTCTGGTGTTATCACTTATAATTTCGTTCCGTAAACGGAACATTTGAGATTTGCGGGATTCCGGTTTTCACATAACCGCTTCCCGCAGACGATAAAAATTCAGCAATAAATAGATCTACTTGATTTCTTTGGAGGAAAAATCATGACAATTATAGGCAGCCTGGTCGGAACGGGCTTTTTCTTAATGTTTAGCGAGAGTGCCGTTTCGTTCGGTATTTACGATATCGCGAAGAGTCTGACCATTCCGGGTTGGGGCGTTATCATCACCCTGCTTATTCAGTCGGTGTATATGATCGCCGTCGGAATTGAACGCTGGCTGACTTACAACAAAGCTAAGACTCAGTCGCGTCAATACGCGCCCAAAGTTGCACAGGCTTTGAAGAACAGCAACATCGACGAGGCCATCAATATCAGCGACAAGCACAAGGATTCGCACCTCGCTATGGTTGTTTCATCAGGTTTGAAAGAGTTTGCGGCTCACCAGGGCAACTCCGACATTTCAGCCGATGAAATGGAAGCTTCGAAGCGTGCTCTCGAGCGTGCTATCGCCGTAAAGACAGCCGAATTAAAGCGCGGTCTCGCAGGTCTCGCAACGGTCGGCTCGACGGCTCCGTTCGTCGGACTGTTCGGAACGGTCGTCGGTATTATCGGTGCGTTCCAGGCTCTAAAAGTTAACGAATCGGCCGGCATCGGCGCGGTCGGCGGAGCTATCGCAGAAGCCCTCGTCGCAACGGCGTTCGGTATTCTGGTGGCGATTCCGGCGGTGTGGCTGTTCAACTATTTCACCAACAAAGTTACAAGCTTTGGCGTTGAAATGGAGAACTCGGCTTCGGAACTCGTCGATTACTTTATCAAGCAGCGTGGCAAAAGCCTTCGCGGCTAATAGCTTTTTTAACAGGCTTCGGCCTTAAGGAGATTAATCGCTATGGCAGTACAAGTTGGCGGTACTAGTGAATACAATTCTGAGATCAACGTTACGCCGATGGTTGACGTCATGCTAGTGCTCTTGATCATCTTCATGATCGTCACGCCTTTGCTGCAACAAGGAGTTTCCGTCAATTTACCGCGCGACATGATCAGCCCGGATGAGGACGGCGACATCGCCAAAGACACTTCTGTGATCATTGCGATTCCTGACAACAGCAACTTTTACATCGGTAAGGAGCAATTTCCGCTTGACGCACTGGGCGACGTTATCAAACGCCGTATGGAAGGCAAAACGCCCGAAAAGCGGATTGTTTACATCAAAAGCGGAGTTGACGTTGACTATGGTCGTGTCGTGTCGGCGATCGAGACTATTCGCAAACAGGACATCGACAAGATAGGCCTGGTGGCGGATAAGAGAAAGGGCGGCGAACAGCCGCAATAGTTTTGATGATGCGGATGTTTTGCAGATTCATGGAAGGATAAAGCTATGGGAATGTCTACAGGCGGTCTCGGCGAAGATGCCAAGCCAACTATTAACGTTACACCGTTGATCGATGTACTGCTGGTTCTGATCATCATTTTTATGGTCATCACTCCGCTGAAACCGAGCCGTTTTGAGGCGAAAGTTCCGGCTGAGCCAAAAGATCAGCAGGACGTAAATGTTAAGCCTAATCCACTGACGCTCGTTGTTGCCATCAGCAAGGAAACCAAGGGAATTACGCTCAACAACGAGCCGTTTGGTGACGTATCTGACACGGATAAGCTTCGTGACAAGTTGGCGGAGATCTTCAGAGAGCGCACAAGCAACGGCGTGTTTCGTGAAAACAGCAATGAGATCGAAAAAACCATCTTTATCAAATCGCCAAAATCCGTCAGATACGGCGATGTTGTAAAGGTGATAGATGCGGCCAAGTTCGCGGGTGCATCGCCGATCGGTCTTCAGGTCGACGATCTAACTGATTAACACTGCGTGGGCGGAGCTCTAATGTTTCCGCCCACGCATTTATGGAGTCAAATGATGAGATCCTCACGAATTGGGGTTTTAGTTTTACTTTCGCTGTTCGTACTTGTGGGTGCGAACTGTTCGTATTACAACCGGGTAATGGCCCGTAAGGACTTGGTCGATGGTTCTAATGCCTATAAGGACCGTAAGTTTCCGGAGGCTGAAAGGCTTTTCAGGGCAGCGGTTTCCCGTGATCCAAAGGGCGAGTCCATTGAGGGACAAACTGCCCAGCTGTTCCTTGCACGGACGCTTCACTCACAGTATATCGGTGACCGTCAGAACAAAGGCCTGGCAGAGTCGGCTATTGCGGAATATCAAAAGTCACTTGCACTGAACCAAAACGATCAAAGCTCATACAAGGCGATCGCGAGTCTCTACGAAAACTTGCAGAAGACAGACGAATGGCTCGATTGGGTGACAAAAAGGTCGCAGAACACCTCAATTCCGCCCGAACAACGCGCCGAAGCTCTGACATCGCTCGCCTCGAAGAAAAACAGTTGTGCAAACGACATTAGCGACACCGAAGCAACAAAGAAGAAGACGACCAAAGATGGCAAGCCGGCATATGCTTTTGTAAAACCTGCAAGTGTTGAGGATTACGAAAAGATGAAGAAGTGCATCGGCGAGGGAATGCAACTCATAGATCAAGCGGTTGCGCTCGAAGTGGATAAGGTAAAGAACGCAAAGAGCATTGATATTAGGGGGCTCAAGGATAACGAGTTGCTACCGACGCAGGATCTGCTAAAAGTTTTTGAGTCGGCTCGTTCCTACAAGATGAGTTTGCTGATCCAGTCGATGCGCCTTGCCGAGATGGATGGCCGCACCCCTGATCGTGATAGTTTCAAAACTGAATCCGACGGTGCGAAGGCGAAATTCGTCGAACTCAGCGAAGTGGTCAAAGGCATTCAGAAAGAGATTGACGACCGCAATGCTGCCAAAGAGGCCGAGGCTGGCAAGAACGTTAACGCCAACGCAGTTAACGCCGCAAAATAGAACAACCTAGATTTTTCTTTCCAACACGGCGATGCTCAATTACAATGAAATTGGGCGTCGCTTTTTTTTATTATGATTCGGATCGAGGATGTTATCGACAAGGTTGAGTTTAATCGGCCGGGGGCCGACACCGACCTCATCCGGCGCGCTTATATGTTTTCGGCACTTCATCATAAAGGCCAAACTCGCGCATCCGGCGAGCCGTATCTTGTTCATCCGCTTGAAGTTGCAGAGATACTCGCCGACATGCGGCTCGATGAGGTGAGCGTGTCGACCGGCCTGCTTCACGACGTCGTCGAGGACACCCTCGTCGATCTTGACACTATCCGTTCTCACTTTGGCGATCAAATTACGCTTCTGGTCGACGGTCTTACAAAGATAGCTAACATTAGCAGTCTCTCAAAAGAAAAACAGCAAGCCGAGAACGTTCGTAAGATGGTGCTCGCTATGACCACCGACGTTCGCGTTGTGCTGATCAAGCTCGCTGACCGTCTTCACAACATGCGCACGATGCAGTTTCTCAAACCGGAGCAGCGCGAGCGCATTTCGCAGGAGACACTCGACATTTACGCGCCGATAGCTCATCGACTCGGAATGGGTAAGGTCCGTAGCGAACTTGAAGACCTTGCTTTTCAAAATCTCTATCCTGACGAGTACAAACGTCTCGCTAAAGAGATTGACGTCCGCCGACCCGAGCTCGAGGCCACACTTGAAAAGATCAAGACGACCATTACGGAGAAACTTCAAGAGAATGACGTTCCGATCTTTGAGATCGAGGGTCGCGTAAAGCGACTCTACTCGCTTTGGAAAAAATTAAAGAAGCAAAAGATCATGATCGAACAGGTTTACGATCTGATTGCCGCCCGCATCATTACCGAAAATGACCGTAAATACTGCTATGTGGCGATGAGCGTGGTTCACGATATTTGGACACCTGTGCCTGAGCGTTTTAAGGATTGGATCGCAATACCGCGCGACAATCTTTATCAGTCGCTTCATACATCGGTTATCGGTGATGGTGGCCAGCCGTTTGAAGTGCAGATCCGGACTCAGGAAATGCACCAGATCGCTGAAGAGGGCGTTGCCGCTCACTGGAAATACAAAGAGAGCACTCTCGGTCGCAAACAAGAAGACGAAAATCTTGATGAGCTGCGAAAGACGGTCGAAAAGCTGCTGCTTCCGTTGGTTCGCGAGTCTGAGGAAAATGAGGACTCACAGGATTTCATCGAGACGCTTAAACTCGACCTTTATCCGAAAGATGTCTATGCCTTCACGCCTATGGGCAAAGTTATACAGTTGCCGCGCGGTTCGACGCCGATAGATTTTGCGTATGCGATTCACTCGGCGATCGGTGACAAATGTACGGGGGCGAAGATCAACGGCCGCATCGTGCCGCTTCGCAGCGAGCTGCAGAACGGCGATGTCGTTGAGATTCTCACATCGCAGAATGGGCATCCGTCGGGTGATTGGCTAAATAACGCGATCACGTCGCGTGCGCGCAGCCGAATCAGGCATTACATTTCACAGCAGCAGAGAACAGAATCGATAGAGATTGGCCGGAAGTTACTTGAGAAAGAGGCAGATAAGTTCCGCGTCACGGCGAAGAAATTCATGCAAAACGATGGCGAGCTCAAACGCATCGCAAACGAATATGGTCTTAGCCGCCCGGACGATCTTTTTGCTTCGGTCGGGTACGGTAAAACATTGCCACGCAACGTTTTAGCGAAGTTCCTTGGCGTCGAAAAATTCAAGGAACTCGACCCTGAACAGCAAAATGAAACGCGTCTTCAGTCGGGTATGAAGGCTGTGCGCAAATTCGTCGGACTTGGGGAAGACGCGATCATCGTCAAGGGCGTCGACAACTTGTTGACAACGCGCGCAAAGTGCTGTAATCCGCTACGTGGTGAAGATATCATAGGTTATATTTCACTAGGCAAAGGCATCGTTGTTCACAACAAACGCTGCAAAAATATGTCGCAACTGATGGTCAACAAGGACCGCATCGTCGAGGTCGAATGGGCTAAAAGCGACAAAGAGGAAATTCATTCGGTGCAGCTACTTGCTACGACTGAAAACCGTACCGGAATGCTCGCAGGCATTACAAACGCGATCGCGGACATAAAGACTGGCATTCGTGACGCGCGTGCAAATGTCTCAAAAGACGATATCGGAATGATCGAGGTCACGGTCGAAGTTTACGATAAAAAGCACCTCGACAAGGTCGTTGGCGCTATTGAGCACGTTCCGGGCGTCATCACGGTCGAGCGCCTAAATCCCTGAAATCTAGCCTTTCATACTTTCCTTTTAAGATTCAGTTTGCTAAAATTCGCCTTTTGCTTGGAGTAGTCTGACTTCATGAAAGAGATAATAACGACGAATAACGCGCCGGGTGCGATCGGCCCTTATTCGCAGGCAATAAAGGCTGGCAATTTAGTTTTCTGCTCGGGACAGATACCGATCGATCCGGCAACTGGCGAGTTTGTTTCTGAGGCTGTCGCCGAGCAAACAGAGCAGGTTTTGAAAAACCTCGGTGAAGTTCTGAAAGCAGCGGGCACGAGTCTCGATAATGTCGTCAAGACAACAGTTTTCCTCGCCGACATGAGCGATTTTGCTGAGATGAATGAAGTTTACGGACGCTATTTCAGCGAAAACAAACCGGCGAGAGCGACGGTTCAGGCCGCGCGATTGCCGCGTGATGCAAAAGTGGAGATCGACTGCATCGCTTTGATATAAATAAAAACGCCCGATTTATCGAGCGTTTTGCAACCAAAGCGTTTTGTTGTATCTCAAAGTTTTACGCAGCTTTGACAATCTTTCCCGACTTTATGCACCGAGTGCATACCTTCATGCGAGCGTTGCCGCCCCTTTCGAGTTGAACTCGAACGGGTTGAAGATTCGGGTTGAATCGCCGACGCGTTTTGTTGTTAGCGTGAGATACGTTATTACCAAATTGCGGGCCTTTCCCGCAGATGTCGCAGCGTTGTGCCATATAATTGCCTCCCGTGCGTGACGGAAAATAAAGAGTTTTTTTTGAAAACTCAAAAGAGAGTTTATAGCAAATAGGTTTTATTGTAGTCAAGTTACACAAATGGATAAGTTAAAAGGAGTAATAGCAATCGTGCAAATTTACAAAAAAAGTATCGTCGCCTGTGCGGCGTTAGCGATTTCGGCAGTCTTGATGACTGCGTGTGGTCCGCCCGGACCGACAAATTCAACAACAGGCAGTGTTGATCCCAATGAAACAGCTGCAAAAGTAAACGGCAAGGCCATCACCATGCAAGAGGTTGATCGCGGCGTGAAACAGCAAACCCAAGGTCAAGACAGCAAGCTTTCGCCGCTCGAACTAGCCGGTGCGCGACTTCAAGTGCTTCAAAGCCTGGTCGAGCAGGAAGTGATGTTCCAAAAAGCTGAGAAGGAAGGTGCCGTGCCGACTGAAGAGGAGATTACCGCTGAGATCAACAAGCAAAAATCACAGAGCGGGAAATCGGCCGATCAGATCGAGAAAGATATGAAAGATCAGGGCATGACCGAGGCCGCGCTTCGTGAGCAGGTCAAAAAGGGCATTGCTATTCAAAAACTCGTCGAGAAGATCACAGGGAAGATTGAGCCGCCAAAAGACAGCGAGATCGAAGCTTTTTACAATGGCAACAAAGAGGCCTTTGTTAAGAAGAAGGGTGTAAAACTTGCGGCGATTGTCATCGACCCGACAAATGCAGGCGAAGGCGATCAAACTGTTGACGAGCAATCGTCAGTTTTAAAGGCGAACGAGGTCATCGGCAAACTAAAAGGCAGCCAAGACTTTGCAGCTGTCGCTCGCGAGTATAGCGAAGATCAGAGCAAATTTCAGGGCGGTGATCTGGGCTACCTCGCCGAAGCCGATATGAATCAGGCGTTTCCCGAGCAGACTGTTGCGGCGCTGATGAATCCGCAACTTCAGATCGGCGGCATTATTACGACCCGTTCGCAGGGCAAGCTCTTTATTCTCAAGTTGCAGGAACGCAGTGACAAGGACGAAGCAGTCACGCTAGAAAGCCCCGGCGTTCGTCAGCAAGTTATCGAGTCGCTAGGCAATAATCGCAAACAGCTTCTCGCGGCTTCCTATCAGGCTGTCGCTATGAACGAAGCGAAGATCGAGAACTTTCTCGCAAAGAAAGTTGTCGAGAACCCAAACGAACTTAGCGGCGCGCGACCAGCGGGTGCGGCAATGGCTGCGAACACGGCGTCGAATGCAAATGCTGCACCGGCCAATGCAGCCAATGTTTCAAATGCTAATGCAAACACAGCCGCTAAACCCGATGCAAACTCAAACGCAGCAAAACCGGCAGCAAACGCTGCGGCGAATAAGTAAAACCTAAGTAGAAAAGGTTAAAAGTGAAAAAGTGAAAAAGCCGGACCAGATCGGTTCTGCTTTACTCCTTTTTCACTTTTTCCCTTTTCACCTTTTTCAGTTTAAAGGTGCTTTTCAGACTCAACGAAATCACAAAATCTTTCGGCGGCAACGAGATTCTTCGCGGCGTCTCGTTTCAGGTCAATCCAGGGGAACGCATCGGACTCGTCGGTCGCAACGGTGCAGGGAAAACGACAATCTTCAAACTGTTGACACGCGTCGAGTCGCCCGACGAAGGCGAGATCGTCACGATCAACGGCCTCAAGCTCGGCCTGCTCGAACAGCACGTTGATTTCGAGGCGGGTGAGACCGTTCACACGGCGGCATTGTCGGCCTTCAAACACATCCATGATATCGAGGCCGGGATGCGCAAACTCGAAAAGCGTATGGAGACCGACCATTCCGACGCAACGCTCGCTAAGTACGCAGATCTGCAGACGGCGTTTGAGCAAGCCGACGGTTTCTCGTACGCGGCCAAGGCAGAGGCGGTGCTGCTCGGTGTGGGTTTCACGCGCGAGCAGTGGTCGATGGAAACTGCGACATTGTCAGGCGGGCAAAAAAATCGTCTCGGCATGGCGCGTTTGTTATTGTCCGACGCTGACGTTCTGTTGCTCGACGAGCCGACCAATCACCTCGATGTGAACGCCGTCGAATGGCTCGAAGAGTACTTACAAACTTATGACCGCGCCTACGTCATCATCAGTCACGACCGATACTTTCTCGACCGCACGACAAATCGCATCATCGAGATCGAGAACGGCAAAGCTGTAAGCTACAAAGGAAATTACTCTAAGTTCCTTGTCGAGCGCGAGCTCCGTCGTGAGCAGCAGCAACGCGAATACGAGAACCAGCAGTCGCTAATAAATAAAACTGAAGAATTTATCCGCCGCAATCTCGAAGGGCAGAAGACCAAACAGGCCAAATCGCGTCGTAATATGCTCGAACGCATGGAACGTCTCGACGCCGTCAAAAGCGAAAAGCACGGCGGTAACTTCAATCTCAAAAAAGTGGAGCGTGCCGGCAACAACGTTCTCACAACCGAAGACCTTGCGATCGGCTACGGCGACAAAATGCTCGCATCGAACATCAATATCTCGCTTCATCGCGGCGGCGTGCTCGGCATCATTGGCGGCAACGGCACGGGGAAAACTACGCTGCTGCGAACGCTACTCGGCGAAATTCGCGAACTCGTAGGCCGTGTTGTTTGGGGCACGAAGACGAACATCGGTTATTATTCGCAGACGCTCGACGATCTGCACGCCGGTAACGAAGTCCACGCGGAGATGCGCCGCGTCGCCCCGAATGTCGAGAACGTCGAGATCCGTTCGTTCCTCGCCCGCTTTCTGTTCTTTGGTGAAGACATCGAGAAGAAGGTGCGCGATCTGTCCGGCGGTGAAAAGGGAAGACTTGCGCTCGCGAAGCTGATCTACTCGCAAAAGAATGTTCTGATTCTAGACGAGCCGACAAACCACCTCGACATTCCGGCCCGCGAAGCTCTCGAGTCCGCTCTCGACGAATACCCGGGCACGATCGTCACCGTCAGCCACGACCGCTTTTTCCTCGACCGCGTAGCCTCGCAAATGCTCTCGTTCGAGCCCGATGGAGGTGTCATCGACTTCAACGGTAACTACACTGAACTCCATGACTGGAAGCTAAAGTCAGAACCGGGAGCAATAGCGACTGGGTTCTTACAGACGCCAAAAGCCAAAGACCAAAAACCAAAGACCGATCCTCTTTCCAAAAACCAAACCCAGCAGCTCCAACGCCGCATCAATGAGATCGAATCCAAAATTCCAAAACTTGAAGGTGAAGTTGCTCATCTCGCTGCTGAAATGTCGCGGCCCAAGATCGCCGCTGACTTCGCCAAACTTACCGACATTACAGAGAAACATGCCGATGTCGAAGCACAGATCAAAGCTCTTTACGAGGAGTGGGAAGCGACGTCGCAGAAACTTACGTAACTTTTCAAGCAGTTTGGTCACGTCGCGACGGGGCGAGACGGCGTAGGGTTTGGACTGCGTTGGGGAGCACTTCGAGGACGCGGTCGATGTCTTCGGCGGTGTTGAAGCGGCCGAGGCTGAAGCGGATTGCACCGCGGGCGCGGTCTTCGTCAACGACGGATTTATCATCATTGTCAGATAACGCTCGGATAACCGGTGATGGTTCGAGCGTGCCGGATGAGCAGGCCGAGCCGGTTGAGACGGCGATGCCTTGCATGTCGAGGTTTATGAGCAGGCCTTCGCCCTCGATGCCGCGAAATGAGATGTTTGCGACGGTCGGGATGCGGTTTTCGCGATCACCGTTGAAGACGACATCGGTGACCGTCTCGCCGATGCGGCTTTCGAGACTATTGCGCAGGCTGCGAAGGGTTGCGGCCGAATGTTCGAGTTCGCTCTTAGCCATTTCGGCTGCTGCGCCAAAAGCGACGATGTTTGGGACAGATTCCGTCCCGCCGCGCGACCCACGTTCCTGCTGGCCGCCGAGACTTTGCGCTTTCAGACGCACGCCGCGGCGAACATAGAGTGCTCCGACGCCCTTTGGCGCGTAAATCTTGTGTGCCGACATCGACAGCAGATCGCAGCCGATCTCTTCGATATCTACGTCGATTTTGCCGATGGCCTGCACGGCGTCGGTGTGGAAATAGATCTTCTGACCTTTCTCGCGAATTTGCTTTACGAGACGCCCAATCTCGATGACCGGCTGGATCGTGCCAATCTCGTTGTTCGCCATCATGATCGTGATCAGAAACGTGTTGTCGGTGACCGCAGCTTCGACATCTTCGACACGAACGAGGCCGTTTTCGTAAACAGGTAGATAGGTCACAGCGAAGCCGCGTTTTTCGAGTTCCTGGCAAGTAGCTTTAACTGCGCTGTGTTCGATTGCGCTAGTTATGATGTGTGGTTGCTGAGCGGAGCCCTTACTTACGTGCGGGCTACGGACACCGAGTATCGCGAGATTGTCGGCTTCGGTTCCGCCGGAAGTAAAGACGATCTCGTTCGGCCGGGCGTTTATGAGGGCAGCGACCTGATGACGGGCTTTATCGACTGCGGCACGTGCTTCCTGGCCAAAGAAATGAATGCTCGACGCGTTGCCGTGTTTTTCGGTCAGATACGGCATCATTACTTCGACGACCTCGGGAGCGACGGGTGTCGTTGCACTGTTATCGAGATAAACGCGGCGAAACATATCTGTATTCTAACCTGTTAGAACGGATTGCTGAAAATT
>JANOGL010000116.1:0-2497 GCA_031405985.1 Acidobacteriota bacterium
TGCGGTTGACCATTTTTTCTTCATCGATCTCCTTTTGCTCAAACTTTCGCTTTTTGCCAAACGGAAATCCGGCAATACGCTCGCCGAACTCGAACCATTTTTGCTCATCGGCTCCCAACCATTCAAATGGCGTTTTGTTTAACTTTTCCTCACGGTTAACTTTTGCTTCGCAGATAGTCTTATTCATGTAGGAATCGTCAAAGCAACGGCTGTATGGCACGATGTGGTCGATATCCCATTGGTCAGACCTCAAGTCTTCGGGCGGGATCGGATTTCCCGTGTAGGGCGAAACCCAATTCGCTTCTTTTGCAAGCCTGTATTTGAGCTTGTCGGTTCCTGAAATGCTGTCGGGATCAACTCCATGCAGGTTGACGTAGAACTCGACTGCCTCTTTGTTCGCAGCCTCGTTTTTCTTTATCTGCTTGCTTGCCTTCTCCTTTTGTAGCTTCGTAAGTTTTAGATCACGAGCCATTTCGAGCCTGATCTGGTCGGGTTTGCCATATTCGCGAATGATCGCGTTTACGACTTTGCGCATCTCGCCGAGCGCTTTTTTGACAATCGGATTGCGTAAGTCGGACGGTGGCGGCGGAAGCTGGTCAAAGTCCCCTGAAGGCGCAACGCCGCGATAGTCGCCGTAAACGGCAGAAGCGGCTTCGTCATAACGTAAGCCCTCGATCATTTTCGGCAATATCTTGCGTATTGCTTTAAGTGAGCAACGGTAATAACCTGATTCGAGTTCGAACTTCAACAGGTCTTTTATCTCAGCATCTGTGAATTTCCAGAATTCGCGAAGCCTGTTTTCGAGCGATCTTTCATCTTCGATGCGGATAAAATCCTCTGTCAGTTTTTCCTGCTGTTGCGGTGATAGAGCATCCCATTTTGAGCCGATAGCTTTTGTAAATTTATACGCAGTCGTGTTGCCCTTGATCTTCTTTTCCAAGTTTATGCGAATGTCATCACCGATCTTTAACACCTTTCTCAGATCAGCCTCGCTAAATTCCTGTTTTTTAAGTATTTCGAGAGCATTGGCAAGCCGGGATTTTTGTTCCGTTGTTAATTTGCTCCAATCCAGTGTTCGCCGATCCTGTAATTTAAGGTTGTTTATGTCTTGCCAGTAACGCATTCTCTGGGCATCCTGACGGGCCATGTCACAACGCTTCTTATCCGATTCAAATGTGCATTTACCAATTAGCCCGCGAGCAGAACTGATCGGCCGTTGGTAGAATGCCGCGTGCCTGATCTCTTCACGCAAAAACTCGTTTAACTGATCGGGATAATACGCCGACTGTGTCGCCCAAATCTGATCGAATTCATCCTCGACCATTTCGCGAGCGGTGTAGTGTTTGCGTTTCTTATCTTTCGAATTCAGCAATCCACCAAGCGTAATGAACTCACTGTTTCGCATCTCCTCACGAATCTCGGCAATGCCGCCGTAAACCACGCCATCGTCTTTTGCCTTGCCGGATTTGCGATTCGATTTGAATCCGCGGCGTTTTATCAGATGAAATATCGCTCGACCGATCTCGTGCGGTTCGAGCTTCTCGGTCGCACCTTTTGCACGAAGTTTATATGGGTAAGTGGGCGTTTCATCTGGTTCGAAACAAACATCCGCCACGCCATCAACAGTAGGAAGCAAGCCATTGGCGGAAAGCATGGTCTTTACTTTCTGGCGTCGCTGACGTTTTCGGCGCAACAAACGCCTTGCTCCTCTCGATAACCGTCGGGCATAATTTTTTGATTCGTTTTGCGCTCCCTCGGTGGTGGCGGGAAAAATTCTTACGCCTGAAGCGACGATTTCATAACGAACAGCATCTCGCTCTTCAAAAAATACCTTTAACAATGCCCAACCGACAGAAGTAACGCCGAGATCGAGACCCAAAATCAATTGCGATGCCTTCATGGAAAATTCTCCTAGCTTACTTGATTTATTATTTGACGAAGTATAGCATCAATCTGATTAGTAGATAAGAGAATACGTCGCTTCTTATAACAAGGTTAGTTATAAAAGCTAATCGTAGGAAATCCGGTAACGGAACCCAGCCCTCGCGAAAGCCAGGGCTTTTTTGTGTCGTATTCTGGAGAAATGCATAGAATTCGACACCTCACTGTTAGAATCGTAAAATCGAACTCACAAGATGAGCGATGTTGTGAAAATTACCTCCGTCGAGCCGCCGTTTGCAATTCCCGGCGGCGAGATCGTCGTGAATTGCGAAGGCTTTGCTGCATTGGTGCAGTTGAACGACGGCTGCTATGTTGCGGGAGCGAAGTGTCGAATTGTCGCGGCGTCGTCGCAGCGGATTTTGGCGATCGTGCCCGACGAAGCCGGCGAAGGCAAAACGCTCATCCACCTCGAAAGCGATGGCGCCGTTAGCAACACACACGAGATCACAGTCGGTCAGCAAATTGCCGACAACATGCACATCGTCGCGAACCCGGCGGTCGATCCGTCGGACGACGCAGTAATTTTGACGCGTTCGGGCGGACGCGGACAGCATCT
>JANOGL010000118.1:0-3382 GCA_031405985.1 Acidobacteriota bacterium
GTCGCCCAGACTGCTGCGACACCGCTCGCAATAACGGCAATGAAACCGGCGATGTGCCAGACCATCGACAGTAAATCGAACTTGTGAATATTGACACCGATCGCATGCGTGCGACTTTTCTGCACAAAGCCGAGCGTTTCGTTTACCTCGCCGAAATACTCACGCGGATTTACCCTAACAAGCGCGCCTGTAGGACAATTCTCTTCACAGGAATAAGCTGCGGTCTTGGCGCCTTTCGGATTGAGGCCGGTGTCTTTGCATAGATTGCATTTTACGGCGAGCAGATTTTCGGTTTGTGTTACGGGCTCGGGCAGTTTTTCAGGTCGCAGAGAAAAAACGGAGGCAAGGCGCGCAAAAGCGCCGTTGCTGTTTTTATCTGCACTACTTGGTCTCTCAATCATCGAGATCGCGTCGTACGGACACTGCGTCGCGCAGTCGCCGCAGCCGATGCACGTCGTTGGGTTGATGTCGATATCGCCGTCCGGAAATCGCGCGATCGCTCCCGTAGGACAGCCGGTGAGACATTCGGGATCTTGACAGTGCATGCAAACCGTCGGCACGAGCACGCTTTGAATTTTTGATTTCAGCGGTTTGACCGGACGCTCGATGTGGATGCCGCGCCGGATCAGCCGCGAGTGGCCGTGAACTTTATGACACGCGAGTGAGCAATTGCCGCAGCGGATACACTTGGCCATGTCCATCACGAGCAGGTTGACACCATCAACTACGCCGGTTTCGATCTCGCGAGTTGCGGCATTCAAAACACGCGTGTCAGCTGGATGAGAGGGAACGGTTGCATTATCGGCACCGGACGACGACTCCAGAAACGGCGCGAGGGTCGTGCTCAGTTCCTTGTCTTCGCGAAGACGCGATACCGCGACCTCGACGACTTCGGTTCGTCCCGAGGCGCGAGCCGTGTATTTCCAGGTCGCCGGTTTTTCGATGGCTTCGGCGCCGAGACACGAACCTGCGCCGAGAAAGTCGAGGCCGACGGACTCGTCGGTTTCGAGCAGTAGATCAGCGGCCTTTGGGTTAAACTCGACGCCGCTCACGCGCTGGATCCACCCGTTGCGCACATATACGACACGATTTATGGGGTCGCCCTCGCGAAACAGCACCGAGTCTTTTTCATACACGGCAAAACGCGCTGCGTCGTTTAGTCGCTTGAGCAAATCGGGCGTGAAATCGACGCTATTAAAATCCTGTAGATCGTTTAGTGTGAGCGAGAGGCCGTAGTTGCTGTAGTTGCGGGTCAGGGCCTTGCCGAATTTTGGCAGCTTGCGTAAAAGTCTGATCGCGGGACGCGTGAGTTCGAGAACAAGTGCGGAGTTAGCGCTGTCGGCGACCGAGACCGTTGCAGTTCGCGGTGTGCCGGAGAGCAGCGCCATCTCGCCAAACGAATTCCCGGCGGGAATTTCGCCCAGCTTCTGACGCGCTCCGCCCGACTCGATGACCGAAGCCTCGAGGACGCCCTCCACAAGAATATAAAAGATGCTGCTTTCCCAGGTGCTTTGTTCGACTATTGTTTCGCCGGGTGAGAATTCCAGCAAACGGCAATACGGCCCGACCTGACGCCCACGATAGCTGCGGCCAAAGAGGATGATGTCCATGTCGAGCTCGTTCTTGAATTCGCCGTTCGGCATCTTCTCGACAAGTTCGGACACGATGTCCACATTACGAAATGCCTCGATGATTTGCTCGTGCTTTTGTATTTCACGCGGCATTGCGATTGGGTCGGTCAGTAGCTTTGATTCTTATCTTTGCGTTCTTTGCGTCTTTGCGGAGAATCTCTTTAGCGTTAACAAGAATTTCCCGCAAAGACGCGAAAGAACGCAAAGGCAAATCTCTTAATACTTACTCTGTTCGAAAAATCAGGTAATACGATTGCCGTAATAATAAAAGATAACGCCTGCGATGCTGATCAGCAAAATCAGCAAGAAAAGTAAAAGAAACGCACCGACGATTATCCAAACGAGATAACTTTTCTTCGCGGGCGGTGCGGCTTGCTGTTCAGGCGGCGGAGTTACATTGGCAGCGGGCGTCGCGTTTGTTGTAAGTGGCGCGATCACCTCGACTCGTTTCTCCGGCTGCGCGGGAGCATCGGGCGATTTTGAGATGTTCAGGCCCATGTCCGTGAGCATCTGGCCGTACATCGTCTTGCCCATCTGGACTGTGTTGTCCATCTTTTCAAAGGCCGACGTGTCTTGTCTTTGCTCTTCGTCAACGAATGCGTTGCCGCAAGCCGGGCAAAACGCCTTGGCTTCATCGACGAGTTCGCCGCATTTATCGCACGCTTTTTGTCCCATCGATCAATTTTTCTTGTGACAGATCAGACAATCCTTAGAGGTTGCAAACCCGGTTCGGCTCTTAACTTCGGGACGGAGCGCCGCCGCCGCGTCGTGACACGTGTTGCAGTTGATGTGATACGCAAGCTCGTTGTTTAGATCTTTTGTGACCGTCTTGCCGCCGATAGTGTAATCGGCCGTCGGCATCTCTTTGCCGTCGGGCACATTGCCATCCTGAAAGTGGCAGTCGCGGCACCCGCTAACCTTCCGCGTCGAAGCCCGCCAGACATCCATTGTCAGCAGCACATCGCGCTCCGACGTTAGCAGCGGCGGCTTGAGCGCCGACTTTGGCTGATCGGTGTGATGACACTCGACACAGCCGATCACCGATTTGCCGTCCGGACTGTAATTCTTAAACGCGTGCGTATCGTGATCAAAAGGCGCCTCGCCATACTCGGTCAGGCTGTCCTTGCTTAATATGAAAGTCTTTGGAATTGTCTTGCCGCTCGCTACGGCCGTGTTTGCGTTAGAGCTCACATTCGCCGCCGTGTTCGCGCTAGCAGGCCTATTAGCGTTTGTATTCGCCGCAACGTTCGAATTCGCCGCCGGCGTCGGCGTCGGCCTAACCGTTTGCGCAAACACACCCAAATCACCAAGCCGCGAACCACTCAAAACCACAACGACGGCGACAATTCCAAACACACCCGTCACGAGCAATTTACGTCGCCGGTGGTGGCATATTCGCGGAAGATCACGTGGCCGGATTGCTCGCCGCCAATCGCCGCGTTCAAGCGCACCATCTCTTCAAGCACATACTTGTCGCCGACCGCGGCACGGGTCAAGCCGATGCCATCCGCCTTCAGCGCTAGCTCAAAGCCGAGGTTCGACATTACCGTTGCAACAACGTTCGAGCCAAGCCGGTTTTGGGAAAGCATTACCACATATAGAACATTTACAACGTTTTACATCACCATACACTACTAATAATAATAATAATGATGATAATAATAATGATAATAATAATGAGCAAATGCTTATAACAGCTTAGCAAGCTGAGCAAGTTAGAGCAAGGGACACACTAACAAAAATTGAAAATG
>JANOGL010000133.1:0-5562 GCA_031405985.1 Acidobacteriota bacterium
TTTTCGTGCGCGATGCCAAGCCCGCGTCGCTGGCCGATGGTGTAGCGGTGAATGCCGGTGTGCGTGCCGAGCGTCTCGCCGCCCGTGCTGACGATCTCGCCGCCTGCGGGCAGTTCGCTCTCGCGCCCCTCGTGCGCGAGATAGCGGTCTATGAATTCGCTGTATTTGCCATCGGGCACAAAGCAGATCTCCTGCGACTCGGCCTTTTCGGCGGTGTAAAGATTCGCGTCGCGGGCGATGTCACGCACCGCTTCTTTTTGCATCTCACCGAGCGGAAAATACGAGCGCGAAAGCTGCTCCTGAGTCAGTTCCCACAAGAAATAACTCTGATCTTTTGCGTAATTTGTCGAGCGGAAAAGACGGTAGCGGTTCGCCGCCTCGTCGTAGATGACGCGTGCGTAATGGCCGGTCGCGACCTTTTCACAACCGAGAGACAGAGCCATCTTATCGAGCGAGGCAAACTTCAGCCGCGAGTTGCATGCAACGCAGGGGATGGGCGTCTCGCCGCTCAAGTAACTTTGCACGAACGGCTCGACGACCGACTGTTCGAATTCGCGCTCGAGATTGAGCACGTAAAACGGAAAGCCGAGATTCTCAGCGACACGACGCGCGTCATACACATCATCGAGCGAGCAGCAACGCGACGGCAAAGGGTCGCCGTTCTCGTCCACGCTCACGCCGCGACGCTGATTCCACAGCTGCATCGTAAAGCCGACGAGCTCGTGCCCCTCGGCCTTTAACAACGCCGCTGCCGCCGAACTATCGACGCCGCCACTCATCGCCACCGCGATCTTCATAACAAAAATGCCCTTTTCGGGCGAAGCAATCACTATAGCGTTTTGAGACTAAAAATAACAGGTGGTTGCCCGGAGAGGCGATCACTTCTTGAGAGCAAGACACATGAAGTAGCAGCCTAAGCCCGCGAAAAGATGTTTCAGCGTGTGGCCGCTGATGAAGTTTTGCGTCGCGGCAAAAACGACCTTGTCGCCAAGCTCGGCGAGCTTTGCGACGCCGTACCAGATGAGTCCCGCGACGAGTAGCCATCGATTTGAGTATCTCGGACGGAATAACAGAAGTATGAACAGCAACGCGACCAGCGGCCCGAGCTGTATCGAGTAATAAAAACGCAGATCCTCAAACATGCGCCAATACACCACGCTTGCGAGACCGAGAATCACCGCCGGCCACAACATAACATTAAAACGCCCGCTGATGTATTCGCTCGAGACAGCTACAAACAGGCCCGTGAAACCGACGGTCATCGGCGCCCGATCCCAAAATAGCGTGGCGTCATTCGGGTTGAGATGATAATAGCTCGAGCCGACGCTGACGAGCACGATGCCGGCAAACGCGATGATCCACGCGCTGCGTTCGCGGCCAAGATCGCGCCGAAAGCAAACTGCCAGTCCTGCGAGGCCTGCAAACAGAAACGCGATATTCGACGCTACATCGCCAAAGTTTGGAATGCCAAACAACGCGCGTCCATCTGCGAAATTATGATACGCCTGATCCTGCGCAAACGGTTGTCGCGCGAGCATCGCCGCGAGCGTGCCGAGCAGTATCAACGCGATAACAACGTGTCGCCACCATTTAGTCATAGCGCTCATTTATAAAGTATCATCGGCCAAAAGCCTTCGGCTCGCGTAACGCTTGCCATAAAGTTCAAACAGCGTCGCCGCAAAGTTCGACAAAATGCCAAGCTCATTCCGCTTCGACAAAATAACCTCACCTGCCTTCGCCTCCTGCGGCAATATCTCCCAGTCGGGTTTGTTTGGGTCATTGATCGGAGCGAACCAGACGGCGGGATAACAATTCTGAGATTTACATTTATCTTGCGCGCTGCAACACAAGACGAGCGGAACAAGCAGCATCAACATTAAAGGAATACTTTTCATTTCCAATCAGGCAGTTGCGTAACAATAGGCTCGTGTTGACAGACAAACTCAACGATATTGTCGCCGCCATATATCAGGTAATGATTGAGCGGTATGGGGTCACCGTTCGCATCATACTGACAACCTTCGTAAGATTCGATCCACGGCGACTCCAAGCAATGATAGGCAGAAATTTCTTCCTGTTCTGTTTCGACCGTGCTAAACCAGCGTTTGGGTGCGCAGCTCTCGTCGAGGCACGTAAAGGCTAAAACAGATGTCGATTCGACACGAAATTGTGTTCCTTCACTAGCGCTAATCGTAACCTCCATCTTTCCCTGAGACAGTTGTGTTGCGGTCGCAAAAGTTGCGGTTACACTTGGATAGAACGCACCGGCGAACGGAACATTCCAACGAACTAGCTTAGCCATCCTATTCACTGCCTCCCTTTAACTCAGCCAGTATATTACTCAGCTTTTCCTTAACATCCGCTCGGTCCGGCACCTCAATGCATGCTATTTTATGATCAACGACGTCCAAAACAACCAATCCGGTCTTCGAGTCAATTACAACATTCTCATGCGTTGGCCCGTAGGCTCCATCCGGCTTCGGCAATGTGTAGAAGGTTGAACAGTTTGATTGATCGCAACCACAAAGATCCACGATTTCGAGGCCACCAACTTGCGCGGCGAGTTCAAACAACCCATCTGCCTCCAATGACCTTTGGATTTCGTCGGAGAATTCAGGCGCTACGTTTTCGAGAGGGATTTTATTCATCGTTCGATTTTAACACCGCAAGCATCTCGCCCAGCTTCTCCAGTTTATCGAGCGGGAGTTCGCGGAGGGTGGTTTGGATGTCGTTTTTCTGTTTGATGAGGGTGCGGAGGGCGTGGGTTTCGTGGACGACGGTTTTGCCGTCCTCACGCCAGTCGAAAAGGTCGTTCGGCGTGCAGTCGCTCAACATCTCAATCCTACGGATACTCAACCAATCTCAATCCGTCGATAAATCTGAAATCTTTTTTGTTAATGGTTCCGAGGTTGATATTGTTTACGAGAGGGGTAGCGGCGATCAAGGCGTCGGGCATTCTCAGTCGATGGCTGAGGCAATACTTCGTGACAAGCAACGACGCTCTTTTCGATACTTCCTAATCAATTTGGATGATCTCAAACGTTGCAAGAAGTTGTTGGATCTCCTTAAGATGTTGCTTATCGCGACTGCCGTAGAGCAATTCTATCTCGGAAACGACACTGATCACGATCTCGTCTTGTTCCGAAGTCGCCTCCAGCCAAATTGCGGCGACTTCATCACCTCGCGAATATTGGATCAGAATATCAGAATCAACGAGAATCATCGCGTTTCAAACGGTTCCAGTGCGGACCATCGCGGAGATCTCTTACCCAAGCGGAACCGCCCTCTTTCATATCCTCACGATCTTTCCACATACCGAAGAATGGTTCATCGCGAAATGAACGCTTAGAGGGTTTTTGTTTTCTTTCCTCGTTGTCCCCCATGTCTTTGCGGTCAGCCCACATTCCCACAAACGGCTCATCACGGAGGGGAACCTTCTTGGCACGGTCTTCGACGGGCCGCTTCGCTTCTTTACGAAACGCGTCGATTATCTTCGCAATTCGCAGCTTAACCTCCTTCGGCAAACCCGGGATTTCCTTTATGAGTTCTTCGTTAGTCATAATAACTTCAGAATACAGCGATTTTTAGAAAAATGACAGTATTTAAATTATCGTCGTCACAATCTCCCGAATACTCCGCTGCAGCTCGCGGTCGTCTGTGATCGGCGAGCAGATGGCGACTTCGGCGGCGGCGATGGGTGAGATGCCTTTGGCGATCATTTGGGCTGCGTAGATCAGCAAACGTGTCGAGACGCCTTCTTCGAGGCCGTGGCCGCGAAGGTTGCGCACCTTCTGCCCGATCTTGACGAGATCGGCGGCGGTTGATTCGTCGATGCCGCCTTCTTTTGCGACGATCTGTGTCTCGGCTTCTGCGTCAGGATAATCGAATTCCATCGCGACAAAGCGTTGGCGCGTCGATTGTTTCAGGTCTTTGAGTATCGATTGGTATCCCGGATTGTACGAGACGACGAGCATGAATTCCTCGGGAGCCTCGATCACCGTGCCGCGCTTTTCTACGGGTAAGCGGCGGCGATCATCCGTTAAGGGATGAATGATAACGACCGTATCTTTTCGCGCCTCGACGACTTCATCGAGATAACAGATCGCACCGGCGCGAACGGCTGTGGTGAGCGGCCCATCATGCCAGACGGTCTCTTCGCCCTCTAATAAAAATCTGCCGACGAGATCGGTCGATGAAAGGTCTTCGTGACATGCGACGGTGATGAGCGGGCGGTTTAGGCGATGCGCCATGTATTCGACAAAGCGCGTCTTGCCGCAGCCTGTCGGACCTTTGAGCATCGCGGGCAATTTGGCCGCGTACGCCGCTTCGAACAGCTCAACCTCTTGGCCGATCGGCAGATAAAAAGGCTCGTCCTTGACCCGATATTTTTCTACGGCTAATTCCATCGTCTATGTTTTGAACTTGTCCCAATCGCCCCAGATCGCAAGGGTCGCGCCCGCCAACTGAAGATTTACAAAGAGCGTCTTGCCGTCGGGCGAAAAGGTCGAGCCGGCAAACTCGCTGCGCGGAAAATCACGGCTCACGTTTCGCGCAAAGTCGGCCATCTTACCGTCGCCCGTCAGTACACGCAAAAAATTCTTCGATTCCATATCGGGATAATCGCCGTCTTCGCACACAAAAAGCAGATCGCTCTTTGGCCGGAGGCAGATGTTATCGGGCATAAAGAGCACGTCCCTGTTGTCGGATTGGTAGAGCAAAGTCAGGTAGCCTGAGTCGCGCGTTCTTCGCTCGTACATCCAGATCTGCCCGGCCTGTTTGTCGCCGCCGCTCGTCGCGGTGAAGAATATTCGTCCTCGTCTGTCTGCGCAGCAGCCCTCGAGCCGGATGAATATCGCACCGCCCTTGGCATGGCCTTGTTTTGAAACCGCCGACGTATCGACGTCCGTCTCAGCCGGATCAGGATTGTCGATCGTTACCCAATTCGCCTCAAATCTCGTGCCCGCGACCTGTCCCGTGCGTGTGTCGTAACTGGGCTTGCCCGCAATTGCGAGCATTTGCAGCGTGCCGCCCTCAGCAAGACGTTTGTTCTTTCGCGGAATAAAGCGATAGAAACCGCACGGATTAAAATCCTCAGTCAAATAAATGACGCCCTTTTTATCGACAGCGATCGCCTCATGCTCAAAACGTCCCATTGCCTTTAGCGGCACGGGTGGCAAATTTGTGTCGGCGGCGGCCGAGACCTCAAAACAATAACCGTGCGGTTTTGGATAGCCGCCGGATTTTATGCCCCGCGAACTGACGCGCACTGTCTGACCGAGCGTAGTCTCTTCGCACGAGATCCAACTGCCCCACGGCGTCGGGCCACCGGCGCAGTTTATCAGCGTGCCCGAGAGGCTGACAAAGTCACGGATGATCGTCTTTGTTTTCGGGTCGATAATGAGCGTCGTCGTGCCGCCGCCGGCCATCTCGTCGTAATGATTGCCGCTGCCGATCGCGATGCCCGGAACCGGAATTTTGCCGCCGGTAACTTCGTGATTGCGCACGATGCGAAGTTGATCTTTGACCTTACACGTCCACATCCCGTCGTGCGCCGCCGGCGTC
>JANOGL010000152.1:0-1797 GCA_031405985.1 Acidobacteriota bacterium
CACCGCTAATCCTCAAGCGCAGAGCAAAATGGATTCCTATTTTTACAAAATGGCGGAATTGAAATCTTCTGATCTTCATTTGAGCGTTTCGTTGCCGCCGATGGTCAGAAAAGACGGTCGAATTCAGCCGCTGGAGGAAAATGAGCCGGTGCTTGAGCCAGAGGTGATGCGCGAGCTTCTGACTTCGATTATGCCGGAGAAAAATCAGGAAGAATTTGAGCGTCGTCACGATACTGATTTTGCGTATGAAATCGAAGGTTTAGCCCGTTTCCGCGCCAATATTTTTATGGATCGAAAAGGGATGGGCGGAGTTTTCCGAATCATTCCCTCAAAAATTTTGACGGCGCAAGATTTAGGACTTTCTCAGCATATTCTCAATTTGTGCGATTTGTCGAAAGGATTGGTGTTGGTCACGGGTCCGACCGGATCGGGTAAATCAACCACGCTTTGCGCGATGATTGACCACATCAATCGCCATCGGGACGACCATCTGATTACCATCGAAGACCCGATTGAATTTACGCACGAAAACAAAAAATGCTTGGTTAATCAACGCGAAGTTCATAATCACACCGATTCTTTCAAAGACGCTTTGCGTGCCGCGCTCCGCGAAGACCCTGACATTGTACTGGTTGGCGAAATGCGCGACCTCGAAACGATTGCGATTGCGATTGAAACGGCGGAAACAGGTCACTTGGTTTTCGGAACTTTGCACACCACGACTGCCGTTTCGACCGTTGACCGAATTATTGACCAATTTCCGGCTGACCGTCAGCAACAAATTCGGGTGATGCTTTCCGAATCGTTGAAAGGCGTGATTGCCCAAACTCTGTTGCCGAAAAAAGGCGGCGGACGGGTTGCGGCACTCGAAATTTTAATCGTCACGCCTGCCGTCAGCAATTTGATTCGGGAAGGAAAAACTTTCCAAATCGCTTCTTCGATGCAGACGGGCAAAAATGTCGGAATGGTGATGCTCAACGATGCTTTGTTTGATTTAGTTCATAACGGATTGGTCGAACCCCGCGATGCGTATATCAAAGCGATTGACAAAACTAACTTTGAATCTATGCTGACGCGAGGCGGATTTAAACTGTAACTGGAAATTACGAATTAAAGAAAGACGAATTACGAAATGCACCATCACTTCGTAATTCGTCTTTCGTCTTTTAACGAAACTTACTCGTCTTTACCCAACCCGGACGCTCCATAATTCCGTGTTTGGCTTCGAGGGCAAATCCGGCATAGCTATCGCAATTATTGATTTTTTGCTCAGGAGAAAGTTTTTGCATCCCCTCGTCTGTCACCCAACCTTTGCCAAAATGCCCTTCTTGATTTTCACGATCCACAAAATGTCGTAATTCGTGGATAAAGACAAAGGCGGCGAAATCAGGAATTCCGATGGCAAAATACGCGCCTCGTCTGAAAACAATTCTTCCGTTCGTAACTTTATTTCCGGCTTTATCAGTTTCAAAAAAACCGCCGAGTCTGGCAAAAGCCACCGTGCTGATGGTCACGCCCCGATCATCCGTATCGAGCGTAAAAAAATTATCGGGACGACTCAAAACCGACAACATATAACCGTAAATATCATAGATTTTTTGCATTGCCGATTGTGGTGAAGTAAATTTATCAATCGTTAAATTTTCCAATCCCGGACATTTAAGTTTACTGTTAACGGGTAATTTGAGCTCTTTGCTAATCTCATTTTTGATCATCTTAAGAGCAGCGGTTACTTCTGTACGGTTTTCAGGTTTTTTATAATTAGCATCACAATTATCAAGTTTGGTCAACACAGCC
>JANOGL010000005.1:0-2511 GCA_031405985.1 Acidobacteriota bacterium
GTCGCACCCGCGATCTCGCTCGGGCTGACGACCTTTGCCGTAAACTTATCGCCTTCGCGGCTGCGTTCCGTACTCAGATCCTCTTGCAACTCGAGTATCAACTCAGTGTCACGCGGTATCAAATATGTTGCCGCGCTGAATGCCGGATATTGTGCTTGCGTCTCCGTTGTTGTCATGACTGCCGCAACCGGCGGACCACCGACCGTGACCGCGCCATTTGTCGTCTGCGTGTTATCAGTTGTCGTTGTGTCGGTCGCGAGATTTGGCGTGCTCGCGACGGTTGTGCCGCGACGGTTCACACTAGTGGGCAGATTGGCCTCGAAGGAACGACGCTCAAAGCCGGTGTTGTAACCCGACTCGAATCCTTGCTGATATCCATCGCGAAAATCTTCGAGCGAACCGTAGTCTTTCGAGTACGCGCGATTCGCTTTTGTATAGTCCTCGTGCCGCGTGTAGCTGCGTGCGAGGCTGTCAATCGTATCGCGGTAACCGGCCATGTAACCGTCCGAATAACCCGTGCGATAGCCGCGCTGCAAAGCAAACTGCGAATCCTGGTTCGTGGTCGTGGTTGACTGTGCCGAGACAGGGACAATCGGCAAACCGATTAAGATAGTGCTTAATAAAACTATGCCTAGTTTTTTACCCAAGTTCATAATTAATCTCCTTATTATTTCGCCTGACTCGGCAGAAAATGCTGTAACAGCCTATAGTTATACACCGAAAGCTGATAAGTTGCAAGAACTTTTTGTTTAAGTCGTACGCGTGACTATTTAATGTAGTGTTTAAGAAAAAAAGCGGTCAGTCATCGGACCAACCGCCAAAGAGGAGGATAGAACTCAAAAACTCTTGCGGAAAAGATACGACGCCCGTATAAAGAACGTGCGGCTGTTGCGAGCGAACCCCGGCTCAAACTGTCCGTTGTATGGATTGAGCCCGTTGCGACTCAGATTGTCGTTGTAGCCAACATAAAAGGCGGTGCCCGGACTTGGCGTCAGGCCAAGAAGGATCTGGCCGGCAAAACTCTTCTCCTTTCCCGTGCCGTCGGCATTTCCATCAAAATCGAGGCGAAAGCGCGTAAATAGAAACCGTGTAAATTGGTACGTCGATCTGAGGCTTACGATGTCTGAGTCGAATGAGCGGATGCCGTTGTCGCTCCTCGACAGGCGGCTCTTGTTATAGCTGACGCCTATTCGCAAAGGGTCGATAGGTTTAAGCTCGACAAAGACATTCGCATCAATCTGATTTGCCGAGCCCGGATTTTGCAGAAGCGGCGAAGCGCAGTCGCCATTCACGGCGCGAACCAAACAATCGAAGAAGAAGTAGTCGAACGCACCGCGGATCGTTCCAGCGAAAAAGCCATACGACAGCCACTTGTTCGCCGTCTGATTAAAGTTTGCCGATACAAAGTTTGCCCACGCTGCACGGGACGGATCGCCCAAGAACGTTCCGAGCGGCCGTGTCGGCGAACGCTTAAGGCCGAATTCATCCTCGTAGATCTTCTGATACGATGTGCCGACCTCAAAACCCATATAGGTCTGCCGCTGAAGGCTCAGATTCACGCCCGTCTGCGTGTTAAAGCCCTGCAGGCGGCCATCCCACGTGTAATCGACACCGCCCAGCTGGTTCCAGTTTGCGCGGATGATCTTCTTTTTAGCGTCGGATTTCGTAGAAAACCGGTTGAAGAAGAAGGCAAAATTCGTATTCGTCTGGCGCGTGAAACCAGCATCCGCACGGTAAAATCGGCTGCGGCCACCAGCCTCCATAAACCAGCCGTGCGTCTCGCCGTCCGAGTCAAGATTGAAGTAATACGCCATGCCGTTGCCGACGCGATAACGGTTAAATGTGCTTCCGGATTCGATCAGCCGCGGGTCGCGAATGTCGAGCGTCGAATCGTACGTTCCGGTGCCGCAAATTGCGCGATTCGATGCCGCCTGAATGTAATTCTGCGTCGGCTCGAATTCGCCCTCCTGAAAGCAGCGCTTCGACGTCGTGCCGACAACCTGAAAACTCGACGTGATCTTTGGCGTGAACTTTATTCGCCCGTCGAAGCCGGCAAGCACATTCTTCTGCTCGGGAAACGATCTGTACGTGCCAAAAAAGCCAATATTATTCTCGCTGCCAAAGTCGCGCTTCAGACGCAGTACCGCGTAGAGTGAGTTCTTGTCGAGAAACTCGTCCCTTGAACATTGAATGCGAGAGTCGATGCGTTGACGTTCGAGGCACTGCGCGTTCAACGTTCTTTCGTTCTCCGAATAATTTCCCGGGCCGTTGTCCGACGCAGCAAGAATGCCGAACGAGGTCTTGCCGGATTTGCCGGACAGCTTGATGGCAAAGTCCGGGTCGATGATCTGTCGCGAATAAAACACCTGAATCGGCGAGCGAAAAATATCGACGCCCTCGAGAAAGAACGGCCGCTTTTCTTGGAAAAAAATTGGGAAGCGCTGATTCGCCGTCACAACCGGCGCATCGGCCTCGATCTCCGCGAAATCCGGATTGATAGCGGCGTCAAGC
>JANOGL010000185.1:0-4299 GCA_031405985.1 Acidobacteriota bacterium
TCTAGTTCCGAGATGAAAACTCTACCATCACCACCCCAAAATATAAGCAAACATCAGCGGTGCGACGATCGAGGCGTCGGATTCGACGATAAATTTTGGCGTGTCGCTCGCGAGTTTGCCCCATGTTATTTTTTCGTTCGGCACGGCTCCGGAGTACGAACCGTAGCTGGTTGTCGAATCGCTGATCTGGCAGAAGTAGCCCCAGACGGGGACGTTATCACGCTGCAGATCCTGGTGCAGCATTGGCACCACGCAGATCGGGAAGTCGCCCGCGATGCCGCCGCCGATCTGGAAAAAGCCGATGGTCGAATCTTCCTTCGCGTTGCTCGTGTACCAGTCGGCGAGCATCGTCATGTACTCGATGCCAGTTCTTACGGTGTGAACGTTTTTGATGTCGCCGGTGATGACGTGGCCGGCAAACATATTGCCCATCGTCGAATCTTCCCAACCGGGCACGACCATCGGCAGATTTTTCTCCGCCGCGGCGAACATCCAACTGTCTTTTACGTCGATCTGGTAATACTCCTCAAGCGAGCCGTTTCGCAAAACCTGATACATGAACTCGTGCGGAAAATATCGCTTTCCCTCGGCCTCGGCATGCGTCCAGACCTCGACCATCGCCTTCTCGAGCCGCCGCATCGCTTCGTGCTCAGGGATGCAGGTGTCGGTCACGCGGTTCATATGCCGGTCGAGCAGTTTTTGCTCGTCCTCGGGCGTCAAGTCGCGGTAATTCGGCACGCGTTCGTAAAAATCGTGCGCGACGAGGTTGAAAAGATCTTCCTCAAGATTCGCCCCCGTGCACGAGATGATCTGCACCTTGTCCTGGCGTATCATCTCCGCGAGAGATAAACCAAGTTCAGCCGTCGACATCGCTCCGGCGAGCGTGATCATCATCTTGCCACCGCCGTCGAGATGTTGAACGTAACCCTCTGCCGCGTCTATCAGAGCCGCCGCATTGAAATGACGGTAGTGGTGTTTGATAAATTCAGTGATCTGGTTATTCATCGCTCTGTCAGGATCAGTTGCATTAATAGTGTGTTAGTTTGAATCTTCTGAATTTCGTCGTCTTAATTCTTGAGCATGGGCAGATGCTTTTGCATTTCCTTGCTCTAAATAAATTTCAACGTGTTCGGACGACTGAAGCACTCCTGCATCAACAAGAGGGATAACGTGGCAAATAACACAGAGATCATTATCGGATTCTAAAATATCGCCGTTATCTATCGCTTCTTGGAAAATAGAAAGCATTTGCGGTATGGTGATGCGTCCAGCCTGAGCGTCATTAACCGCAATATCTAACATTTTGGTTATTAAAGCCATAATCTGATTGTAATCGAATGAGACTTTCTATGCCTGCGGAAGCAAGTGGAAAGCAATCAAAATCCGCCCTCAACCCCTTTGACTTAACAAAAATTACAGCTAGCGCGACATTTCTTCAAACTCGGAAAATAAATGTAAAAACGGCCGACGCTTTGGTTCAACCGACCGTTTCTACTGGAACAATTTCAATGAATTATTCTTATTTGCCCTTTCCCTTTCCACCCGATTTATTCGGACGTTGAGTTAAGGCTGATGCCGCTACGCTTTTGACGTTTGCGGGCGTTCGTGGATTCCGAAGTAGCGCACTTGCTTTCGTGGCTACACTTTTTGACGTTTGTTCTGTATTTTTCTTTCCCATTTTTATTTTCCGTATTCGGTCTAGTTGCGAAAAAAGCGCGGGTGCAATAAGATACCGTTCTCTACGAGGTGTTTACTTGCACCCGGGGTCATTAACTAAAACGCGACCGTTGCGCTCTGGTTAATGACCTTTGCTTTTTTGTTTTGACATATTGTTAGTTTGAACATGTCCACGGATATTGGTTTCCCTTCCGCCGATTATTTAACCAGTTGAGGGGTTGCAGATTTCCGAGCACTGTTTGCCCACCTGAAGCCACCGGGAATATATGGTCGATTTCCCAACCATAATCCGAATCGGTAATTCCATGGTCTGCATACATCATGGCACTGCCACATTTGTCGCGCCTCCAAACGGCTGGATCATATCCAACAATCGGGAAACCTTTTGCCCAAATTGCGAGTTTGAGCTGCTCGTCAGCATTTTTTAGGGGATACTGATAACCCACAGCTACATTTAACATAGATTTTTGCACCGTTTATTTAATTCGCTGAAAGATATTTTATTGGAACCTATCCGATGAGGAACTGTGATGTCTAAACGATGCTCAGAAAACACCAAGCCCTACAAAAGACATAGGAATTGAACGATTTTTACTTTATATAGGTGGAGGGCGCGGACGAGCTGCAAAACTCAGTTCAGTCTTCTTGACATGGGCCAGAAGTGCGGATAATATTATCAAGTCCTAAAACGCTGTTCGTCTTTTGACAGAGTTTAGAAGTTAGCGAGGTGCTTGTAACACCTCGCTAATTTCGTTTTAAACCCTATTGCGGTGGAACAGTCCTCTCCTTCATCTAAAATGTCTCCGAAAAACTGACTTCGCCTGCGACGGCGACTTGGTATGCCGAGACGCGGCGTTCGAAGAAGTTTGCGAGTTCCTGCACGTCCTGCAGATCCATGAACGAGAACGGATTCTTTGCGCCGTAAACTTTTTGCAGCCCGAGCATTGCGAGTCGCTGGTCGGCGATGAACTCGAGATACTGACGCATGTCGGCGACCGAGAGGCCGGCGACGCCGCCGCTCAAGATGTCTTCGGCAAACTGCATCTCGCACTCGACTGCTTCGTCGAGCATGGTGACGATTTCTCTCTCGAGCGATTCGTCAAAAAGCGTCGGCTCCTCAAAACGGACTTTGCTGACGACGGCCAGAGCGAATTGCATGTGGGCCGATTCGTCGCGGAAAACCCAATTCGTGCCCGCCGCAAGGCCGTGGAGCAAACCCTTGGAACGCAAAAAATACACGTAAGCAAACGCCGCAAAGAAGAAAAGTCCTTCGATACACGCGGCGAAGCAGATCAGATTCAGTAAAAACTTTCGGCGATCTTCGACAGTTTGCAGCGAGTCGAGATTCTGGATCGAGTCGATCCACTTCATGCAAAACTCGGCTTTTTTATGTATCGACGGAATATTGTCAACGGCCGCAAACGCCGCCGCGCGCTCGTCGTGATTCGGAATGTACGTGTCGAGCAAGGTGAGGTAAAACTGAACGTGCACAGCTTCCTCATAAAGCTGCCGCGACAGATACATCCGCGCCTCTGGCGAATTGATGTGCTTGTAAAGATTTAGCACGAGGTTGTTTGACACGATCGAGTCGCCGGTCGCAAAAAACGCGACGAGCCGGTTGATCATATGCCGCTCGCTCGCCGTCATCTTGTTGCGCAGATCGTTGACATCGGTCGAAAAATCGACCTCCTCGACCGTCCACGTGTTCTTGATCGCGTTGCGATACATCTCGTAAAACGCCGGATACTTCATCGGGCGAAGGGTTAGGTCGAAACCGGGATTTAATAACATAAGCTTTATTTACTGACAGGCTTCGCACGCCTCGGGATTTTCGAGCGAGCAGACAAGAGCTTCTTCGTCGGTGAAAACTTTCGTCGGCTCGGCGGCGGTTTCGCCAGCGGCAACTTGTGCGATGCGCGTTGCGGGCCGCGAGCGAAGGTAATATGTCGTCTTCAAACCTTTTTGCCACGCGTGCATGTACATCGACGAGAGTTTGCCGATCGTCGGGCTTTCCATAAACAAATTCAAAGACGCCGATTGATCGATGAACGCACCTCGGTCGGCGGCCATGTCGATCAGCGAACGCATCGGCACTTCCCAAGCGGTGCGATAGATCGCTTTTAATTCGTCGTTAAATTCGTCGATATCCTGAACCGAGCCCTCGGCAAGTTTGATCTTATTGCGAATTTCGTCGGTCCAGAGACCGAGGGCCTTCAGTTCCTGAACAAGGTACTTATTGACCTGCACGAAATCGCCGCTCAAAGTTTCGCGCTTGAAAAGATTCGACACCTGCGGCTCGATGCACTCGTAACAGCCGGCGATCGAAGCGATCGTCGCCGTCGGCGCGATGGCGAGCATCAATGAATTTCGCAAACCTGTTCCCTTTATCTTTTCACGCAGACCGTCCCAACGCCGCATGTCGTCGGGCGTCACGCCCCAGAAATCGAATTGCAGATCGCCCTGAGCGGCTCGCGTTTCTAAAAACGCCGGATGCGCTCCACGTTCGACGGCGAGATCTGACGAAGCATCGAGTGCGGCGTAGTAAATTTCCTCCTGAATTTTCGCCGACATCTGCCGCGCTTCGTCCGAGTCGAACGCGAGTCGCAGCTGAAAGAACACGTC
>JANOGL010000209.1:0-4524 GCA_031405985.1 Acidobacteriota bacterium
CGATGCTGAGCGCAAGGGCTTGGTCACACGAAACGTGGCCCGACTCGCGAACGCACCGTCGCTCACAACCGCTCGGTCGAAGGGCCCCGAGATGCACGTGTGGACTCCGCCGGAGTTGTCAGCCTTCCTCCGGTCGATCGAGGGCAATCGCAACGAGGTCAACGCGCCTACATGTTGCGCAAGCCCGCGCGTAAGCAAGGGCGATAGCGAACCGCCAAGCTGATCAACTCCCCGCGATGAATCTTCTGCGTTGAGTGTATCGCCCTTGCTTACGCGCAGGCCTCTGCAACTAATCGCATAGTTGATAACAACCAACGCAATCGCACCGGACACAAGCCTTACGAGCGTAAATCCGGCCGCGTCTGCCTCTTCACCGCGCAGCGCAAGCCGACATAATATTGAGTTAAACGCAAACGCTGTGAGAGCAAGGGTTGTGTATAGAAATACTTTCAAAGCATTTTTAACGCAAAGACGCAAAGGTGCAAAGACGCAAAGGAAAACAAAAATAGGGTCTTTTGCGGCTTTGCGGACTTGGCGACTTTGCGTTAAATTTCATCTTCTTCCCCGTGACGCCTCTCAGGACGCATGTGCGGGAAGAGGATCACGTCGCGGATCGAGTGTTTGTTGGTGAGCAGCATGACGAGGCGGTCGATGCCGATGCCGATGCCGGCGGCGGGCGGCATGCCGTAGGACAAAGCGCGGATATAATCTTCGTCGAGCACCATCGCCTCTTCGTCACCGCTTGTCCGGAGCGACATCTGATCGACAAAGCGTTCGTATTGCTCCTTCGGATCGTTAAGCTCGCTAAATCCATTCGCGACTTCCATTCCGTTGATAAACAGCTCAAAACGCTCGGCGATCTGTGGATTGTCAGGCGAGGCTTTCGAAAGCGGCGAGATCGATTTCGGGTAGTCAACAATGAACGTAGGCTGGACTAATTCGCTCTCGACAGCATTATCGAAGATTTCGAGGATCAGCCTGTCGACTGTAAAGCCCTGGTTAGAATAACTTGCTACAGATTCCTCAATATTATCCGTGGCAAATGTCCAGTTAGATTTTACGGTGTTCCTGCGTTCGTCATCCGAAGGATTTTTTCTACTCATCTGATCAATAAGATCAGCCACCGCAGCCTTCTTATTTTGCTCAATGAATGAGCAAACCGTAATTAAGAACTGAAAATCATCAAGCGAGGTTTCATCAATATGTCCAAGCTCGTACTCTGCAAAGTCCCGCTTCAAGACCTCCAAGACCGCGTTTCTCATAGACAGATATCGAAAATTCTCAAAATTAATCTGAACTGGCCCTCTATCTTTAAATACACTATCCTTGTGGTGTACGGTAACCAATAATTGATTGTTGTTTACTTTCCGCACGGCGTCTTTCATCATCTGCTCGCAAAAATCCATCATCCCGTTCACGTCCATGTAGGCACAGTAGAATTCGAGCATCGTGAATTCGGGGTTGTGCTTGTACGAGATGCCTTCGTTGCGGAAGTTGCGGTTTAGCTCGTAAACCTTTTCAAAGCCGCCGACGACGAGGCGTTTGAGATAAAGCTCGGGAGCGATGCGTGCGTAAAGATCGATGTCGAGGGCGTTGTGATGCGTTTTGAACGGCTTGGCGACAGCGCCGGTTGCCTTTGGCGTGAGCATCGGCGTCTCGACCTCAATGTAGCCGTGATCTTCGAGAAAATGCCGCATCGACGAGATGATCTTCGCTCTTCGCTCAAAAACCTCACGAGTTGTCAGTTCGCTCTCGACACCCGACTCTTGACTCTCGACTCTCAGACTCGAACCAATCAGATCGTAATAACGCTGCCGCTGTCGTATCTCCGCGTCAGCGATGCCGTGCATTTTGTCGGGCATCGGCAGCATCGCTTTGGCGAGGAATTGCAGCTTTTCGACGTGCACGCTGACCTCGCCGGTGTTCGTGACGAACAGATAGCCTTCGACGCCGACAAAATCGCCGTGATCGAGCAATTGCCACAAAGCCCAACCGTTTTCCTCGTCGAGCGTGTCCGCACCGTCATTCTTTATCAGAGCAAGCGGCCCTTTTTTGTTGCAATAAACCTGCAGCTTCGACATTCCGTCGGTCAGGTGAACAAAATTCCCACGCGTCGGCGTCGTAAGGCGTCCCGCGATGCGAACGTTGCCGAGAACTTTCAATTCTTCATTTAGTGGTTCCTTATCCTCGGGTGCCGGACGCTCACCTTCGCCAAGGCTCGCCTTGATCTCGGCCATCTTCGCCTCGACACCCGCGACCTTGTCGAAATGTTTGAGCGCAGTGATCGTGTCTTCGCCGCCACTAACGGTCGAGCGAGCGAACTTGTTCGGATATACGTTGCCAACAAGCTCGCCAATCGCGACAAGCGAAGCTATGCGGGCCTCGGTCTGGTCGTTTTGCTCAATGATCTCGTCAAATGCAGGAATCGTCATAATCGAAACTCTGATTATAGCCATCGTCCCTCGCACGCGGCAAACTTAAGCTCGTTGTGGCACAATAAGGTAACCGTAAGAGAATCCCGATTCATCGGGATTTTTGCGGATAGCTGTGCGCCTAATGAGTAATGAATTCGACAATCTGAAACATGAAATTGAACGTGGCGCGCGTGTCGTCAGCCTCAGCGGTCTGACTTCGATCGCTGCGAAGGCAAGTGTTTTATCGCGTCTCGCGGCCGCAACGAACAAACGCTTTGCCGTTGTCACAGAATCGAATCAGGACATCGACGTCTGGGCCGCAGATCTTGATTTTTGGATAAACAACCCAGTCGCTACCGCTCCCGGTTCTGACAAATCCGCATTCCACACTCCGCAATCCGCAATCGTCACGCTTCCATCATTCGAAACCGACCCTTACTCCGCCATCTCGCCGCACGCCGAGACGGAGGAACGTCGCGCACTCGCCCTGTGGCAGATGCAGCACGGCGATAATAACGTCGTCGTTCTTTCCGCGCGGTCGCTGATTCAGCGCACAGTCAAGCCCGATGAGATCGCCGCTCTCGGCTGCGAACTTAAACGCGATGAAGACTTTCCGCCCGAAATTTTGATTCATCGGCTCACATCGAGCGGTTATGTCCGCGAAGAACCATTATTCGGCCCCGGACAATTTTCGATTCGCGGCGGCATCGTCGATGTTTGGCCGCCGAATAGTGAAACACCCGTCCGCATTGAGTTTTTTGGCGATACGGTTGATTCGATTCGCGCGTTCGACGCGGAAACGCAGCTTTCGGTCGAGCAGCTAAAACAAATCTCGATCGCGCCGATGCGCGAGTTCGCCGCCACGTCGCAAGACCTGAAAGACTGGGCATTCTTCGCACGCGAAAGATTTAGCGACAGCAAGTTCGCTCGCAATCTTAAAGACCGAACCGACTTCGCCGCCGAGGGCGAAACATTCTCCGGCTGGGAGTTTCAACTGCCGCTCGTCAAACCGCTCGCTGCGAACGTGTTCGATTATCTTCGCAATCACATTCTAGTCATCGATGAACCCGTCGCCGTCGAGAACGCACTTACAAATCTATACGAACATCTCGACGACAATTACGCAGCTGTCATCGAAGCCGGCGACGTTGCGCTCGAACCTCGCGAGCTTTTTCTACAGCCGGACGAATTGCGTGCAAAACTCGACGACGCAAATCGCCTAGAGTTTCGCACGCTCGGACGAACCGCTGCGGCTACCGACGAGGAGTTTCAGACAGATGCGGCTGCGGACTCCCCGCTTTTTTTATTTCCAACCGCAGAAAAAGCCACAGAGATCGAATTGCGATCGCGCTCGACGCGCAAGTTTCACGGCGATATTCCGGCGTTTGTCGCGGAGTTTGATAAAAATGCGCAGATCGTTGTTCAGACAGCAGGCATGGCCGAGCGGCTGAATGAGATTCTTCGCGAATACGAGATTTACTTACCGCAAGACGCAATACAGATCGGCGCTTTGTCTAGCGGATTTGAACTGTCGTCGTTCGATCTGAAGATTTTTTCCGAGGCCGACATCTTTGGCGAAATAACGTCTTCCGAACAAAGGCCAAAGACCAAGGGCCAAAGCACGAAATCGAAACTCGGCGCTTTTATCTCGGACTTTCGCGATCTCAAAGCCGGCGATTACGTCGTTCACATCGATCACGGCATCGGGCGTTTCGACGGCCTGCAAATTATCGAGTCGCAAGGCACGAGCCGCGAGTTCATGCTGCTGATCTACGCCGACGACGCGAAGTTGTTTGTGCCGGTGGAGCGGATGGATCTGGTTTCGCGTTATTCGTCAGGCGAGGCCGCGCAGCCGTCGCTCGATCGTCTTGGCGGTCTCGGCTGGCAAAAAACAAAAGCGAAAGCAAAACGCGCGATGCGCGACATGGCGGACGAGCTTTTAAAGCTTTACGCCGAGCGCAAGCTCGTTCGCGGCCACGCGTTTCCGCCCGACGCGCCGTGGCAGCATGAGTTTGAAGATGCTTTTCCATACGAACTGACAATTGATCAGGCGGCGGCAATCGAAGACGTGAAAACAGATATGGAGACCGCCGTTCCGATGGATAGGCTG
>JANOGL010000239.1:0-6750 GCA_031405985.1 Acidobacteriota bacterium
TTCTCTGCGTCTCTGCGGTGAATCTTCAGGCGCAGTCCGGCGGGACGTATGAGATAAAGAGATCGGTCATCGCAAATGGCGGAGCGCAGTCGGACGGCGGTGTGTTTTCGATAACGGGCACGATCGGGCAAGGTGCTGCCGGGACGTATAACGGTAATGGGCGTTACGCGATGCGCTCGGGGTTTTGGACAAATCCTGTTCCCCGCAACCTAAACGGCAAGATCTGTTACACGAATGGCGGCGATATTTGGAAGATGGACCCCGACGGCTCAAATCGCCAGCTCGTGATCGACGCGGGCACCAACGACATCGAGCCCGCATGGTCGCCCGACGGCTCGAAGATCGCGTTCAAAAGCGACCGCGACATTCCGCCGGGACGCGGACTATACTCGGTAAACGCCGATGGCACAGGCCTCACTCTGCTTACGAACGGCGGCGTCAACAACAGCGACGCAAAACCTACGTGGTCGCCTGACGGCACAAAGATCGCATTCCAAAGCAATCGCGATAACCTTATCAGCTCGATCTACATAATGAACGCCGACGGCTCGAATGTGGTGCGTCTGACCAATCAGCTTCCGATTAGCGATCAACGTCCGGCATGGTCGCCGGACGGAACGCGGATGGTATTCGAGACGAACACAGGCATCGCGATCATCAATCTCGACGGCACGGGCCGGATGAATCTCGGAGGTGGACAGTTCCCCGAGTGGTCGCCCGACGGCTCGAAGATCGTTTTCGCGTTGATAACCGGGACCGGCTATCACATCTACACAATGAAACCGGACGGCACTGACATAACACAGCTTACTTTTGACATAGCACGCAACGACCAGTATCCGTCGTTCAGTCCCGACGGGCGAAAGATCGTCTTCTCGCGCAATACTTCGGGCCAGATCGGGCTGTGGACGATGAACGCCGACGGCAGCGGTCTGGTTATTTTTTCGGGCACAAACACCATCGGAAACGGATATTCCGACTGGCAGCGTGCTCCGAATACGCCCGTCGCCGCACCCGCCACGCTCAGAATCGACGAGGCGACGATCACGTTTGCCAATGTCACGAGCGAAGGCAATACGACCTTCGCTCCTATCACGCCGACTCAGGGACAACTGCCGCCGGGCTTCGCTCTGTGCCCGACTTGCCCTGCTTATGACATCGTGACGACAGCCGCCTACACGCCGCCGGTCACGGTTTGTCTGCAGGTTCCGAGCATGACGAATATGGCGACTTTTACAGCTCTAAAACTCTTTCACAATGAGGGCGGCGTGTTGGTTGACAGAACGTCGGGCCGCGATTTTGCCACGAGAGTAGTTTGCGCAACCGTCTCGAGCCTTTCGCCGTTCGTCCTCGCCGAAAATCTTACTCCAACGTCTGCGAATGTATCGGTCAGCGGACGCGTTCTGACCGCACATGGACAAGGCATACGACGCGCGCAAGTTACGCTGACCGATTCAAACGGCACAACGCGAACCGCGATCACGAGCAGCTTCGGCTATTACCGTTTCGACGATGTCGAGGTTGGGCAAACATACGTCGTCACCGTCCGCAGCAAGCGGTTTCAGTTCAGCAACCCGACGCAAGTCATCACGCTGATGGACGAGTTGACCGACCTGACATTTACAGCTTTGCCGGAATGAGTAGCACATGCACGGGCCGAGCGGTTTCATGAATATGCGCGAACAATAAACGTCATGCTATCGTGATCAATAGTTCAAAAGGAGGTATGCCATGAAAAAGATTCTCGTCTGTGTCTTCGTCGCCGCAATCGCGGCTGTGAATGTGCGTGCGCAGGAATTCACGTTTACAACGACAGCCGCGAATACAGTGGCTTCAAAGTCCACGATCGACATGCCCGGACTCGCGGGCAATCCTAACGCGAGCATCGTCGCAACTCCGACCGGCAATACCGCGACGTTGAATCCACACCCAATCGGAGCTTGGTACTACAACGGCAAGTGGAATATCTTTAATACCGACCACGCGACAATGCCGCCGGGAATGGTGTTCAGCGTCAAAGTCTTTCTCCGTCCCGATAGTGAGCGATTCCTCCATATTGTTACCAAAGATAACCTTACCGAGGGCGTCTCGTTCATCGAAAACCCTGCGTTGAACTCAAATCCCGGCGCGCAGTTCATGATTTTTCAAAATCACGCTCCCGATGCACGCTCCTATAATCTCAATCCCAACGAGGCAACCGCCGTTTACAACGCCGCAGCCGGCAAATGGGCGATCAAAAATATCAACGGCAAAGCACTGTATCCGAACACCGCGTATAACATCGTCATTTTGTCGCGCGGGACGGTTGCCAGCGGAGTGTCAACGGTCACCGGCCCGCCAACCTCTGTCCAACAGCCCACCAATCCGGCACCTGTCCGACCTAATGGAACCACGATGACCGTGGCGGTTCCGGCGACGGTAGTTTCGGCAGGAAGCATCGACCGTTCGGCGGCGAATCTGGCGAAGCAGTTAAACGGACCTGAGGAAAAGGCTCTGCAGTCATTGCTGACTGCGCTGCAAAGGGCAGGTTTTTACGTGCTCGACAACAAAGGAGCGATCCAGCAATATCCCGAGAGCGGTAAAGGCCAGGGCTTAGGCATCTACCGATTCGAGGCCGACGGCAGTCTAAAGCTCGACAAGCGCGGCGTAAAAATATCGCTTGTGAAAATGGCCGCATCGATCGTCAAGGACATCCCGGAGATAACAGCCGATGCAATGGCGAGCGCAATGTTGACCGACCTCCGAAAACATGCCGAAAACACAGCAAATGCCGATCTGCGGTTTTGGGCCCGCTTGATCGTCGAATTAGGCAAAAGCTCCTCGCCCACGATCGATCTGATGACTGCCCAACCACGCGACGTTAACCTTAGCATTCTCCAGGCAACGCTTTTGACACGCCGCCTGCAAGGCGACATTCATACGATCAAAACGAGGCATGGAATAACCGGCAACAGACCAAATGCCGTCGAGCGGCAAAGTATTTTTATACCGGCCGCCTGGAAGCGAATTGGCCCGATCTTGTCACAACCGACGCCGTGCAATCTGACAGGCGATCAAGCCCTGATACTCGACGCCGCGGCGGTCGGGCTCACGACCGGCCAAGGCGCCGTAATGGAGCTCATAAGCGAAAAACTGCCGTGGGTCGGTACGGCGGCAAAGGCTGCAGGCGTGCTGAATATTATTCTGGCCTGGGGAAAGCTTGTTGCAGCTGTTACCGCACTTAAAGGTGAGTTGACCGTCGAGCAACCTGTGCCACTGAAACGCACCAAAAATTCCGTGCCCGGGGAAAAGCGACTCCTGACGGCGCGGGTTTGGTCCGAAGTTGGCGACTGGGAAGTGCTCAACTGCGTTCGTCCGGCCCTGAATATCGCCACCGGACTTGATTTTAATCTGCCGACCGACGGCCCGCTGGGCGACGTGTTGGTCGAGTGGGAATTCTCCGGCGAAAACGCCACTAATAAGGCAAGCAAGAAATTTGTCTTCTTTGAACCGCTTCCCGGGGCCAGCTCAAGACCGAACAATCAGGTCACGGACGATCAAGGGATCTCAAAGATCAATTTGGTCGGCTCGCCAAAGGTGCCGGGCTACGCCTATTTCAAGAATCCGATGACCGTGAGGAAACAGGCGAATGTCCTTGTCGCTGTGCGCCTGAAATCGTCAAAGGATTTTGTGCAGAACTGGATCGACATCGGCGGCACAGTGATCGGCGTTGTGACAGGAGGCCCGTTGGGCCTGATAGGGGCGGCAGCCGAGATCGGTTTTCGGGCGCCGATCACAGTTGCACACAAAACCGTGCCTGTTACCGATCATGAGGAGTGCGACGACCGCTGGTTCACCCTCGAGTACACGGCGACCGTCAAGGGAAACGGGCGTCGACCTGCTGGTATCGACGGCAGCCCTGAGATAATCTGGAGTTTTGATCGGCTTTACGAAGGCAATATCGGCCTGTACAGCCGCGATGTGAACGTGCTGCCGAGCGAATTGATGAGTCCGGCGTCAATAATGGCCGCGCAGAAAGCCGAACGTAGGTTCGTTTACAACGATTCAAAAGGAACGATACACGCCGAGATAGATGATTCTATCGAAAGGATCACAAAAGAAGTATGTTCTGATACAACTAATCAAATGTTCTCCGACCTCGAAACATGGAAGGCAAATGGCGACTTTCCAGTATTCGGCATTGAAAGGCTGTTCACAGATCGCATGCTTCACACATACAACATTTCTATTCCGGTCTACTCAAAGGATGACAAAGCCGTGAAGTATTTTCGAATAAAGCGGGTGGGCCGCTCAGGTGGAATAAGGCCATCGATTTCGCTCCACGGCGAGGAGCCGGTTAGCAAATTGATGGGTCTCCTCGGTCTTCCGACTGTGGCCAGTATCATCAAGGACGGCGTTGTGTCGCACGATCCTGAAAAGGACATACCGCAGAGCTTTCCCAAGGAATGGGAGTTCGATTCCGGCGAGCTGATGCCTGACAAACCGCTGATCCCGGAAATTCCCGAGACGAGGACGAACGTCAAGATCCGGGTGTATTACAAATTCACTTTTGGATGTAGATAAATTTATGACCGAACTACTTATTCGTAAAAAACTGGTGACTCAAATTCTGGCGATATGTCTGGCAATGCTTCCTCTCGTGTTTTCGCCTGAAACCTTTGCAGACGGTATCGAGAAACGAGTCGTGTTTCCAAAAGGCAAAAAGACGGTTAGTTACAAAGGCAAGTTGCCCCGCGACTACGCGGATTATGACGCTTATGTCTTAAAAGCGAGGAAAGGCCAGACTATAACTGTTAAACTAACGACCGCCGAATCTACTGCGTCATTTGCTATTTACGAAACTAAAATTTTCGGGCCGGACGAAGATTTGATCTTCCCGCAGAACGAGCTGAATCGCGCTTACACGGGCAAGCTGCCGATCACTAGCGAGTACAGTATTCAGGTTTACGGCGTGACTTCGAGTGATGGCGGCCGTTCGTCGGGCGCGGCTTACACGATAGAGATTTCGCTGCGATGACGGCGAACTGACAGGAGAAATAAAAATGAAAAACATAGTCGCATTTATCGGATTGGTATTTTGCCTGACCGTCGTTGACACAGCATTTGCTCAAGATGGCAAGCTCGGCGACATTACATATTCGGCGCCGAAGGGCTGGACAAAATCGGCGAAGGACCACGCCGTCGTATTTAGCGAGATCGACCAGAAGGCCGGTAATTTCTGCTTCATTACGCTTTACGCGGCGAGTGCTAGCGAAGGCACGCCGCAGAAAGATTTCGCGCGCGAGTGGAAGTTGCGTGTCGTCGATCCGTGGGGCGGCGAGGTAAATCCAAAGACCGTGACCGAGCCTGATAACGGCTGGACGGGCGTCGCGGGCGGTACGCAAATCGATTTTCAGGGCAACAGGGCGTTCGCATTTTTGACCGTCGTCAGCGGATTTGGCAAGACCGTGAGCATTTTGGGCATATTGAATGATGATTCTTACCTGCCGCCGCTACAAGCGTTTGTGGAAAAAATGGATATCGACAAAACCAATACGACTGTTGCTGTTGCCGCTGCCACCACTGCCACCGCCGCGGCCACTGGTCCAACCGCCGCCCTGCAATACGACGACTTCGGCAGGCTCCTCATTCCGCTGCCGACCCGCCAGCTCACGATCGCCGATCTTGCCGGCCAGTGGGGCGATGCCGGAAGTATGAATACGAGATACGTTTACCGCGATTCGGGAACATACGCCGGAGCCGACTCGCTGACATTCAAATCCAAGATGACGCTCACCGCCGACGGCGGCTACTACAACGACTTCTATGCAATTCAAAACGGCAAGTTGATAAAGGAAAAGACCGGCGGTGCCTTTGCGATCAGTGGACGCGTCCTGGCTATCAAGCAGAACAACATTGCAAAGTATGTAATCCGCGGCTGGCTGGAACTTCCGGATATGACCATCATGGAGGTCTGCGGCCCTTGGTATGGCGACGACGTGATCCCAACGGAAATCTTCACCAATCCAAATCAGGGTGCGAACCTCAACTCAAAATGGGTCCGCAAAAAGTAGTAGCAAGATTACGGCGTTACCGAGGCTACAGAACCGCGCGGGCAGACTGAATTTACGACGAAGCCTGCCGGTGGTCAAAAGTTAATCTTTACACCGGCCTGGGCGCCGCGTCCCATTGACGGCAGAATGCCGCGGCTGCGATCGACGATATATGTCTTGTCTGTGAGGTTTTTGACCGTCATGAAAAACGTTGTCTTTAGGCGCTCGACTGTGTAGTTAGCGGTTGCATTCCAGTAATTTTGTTTTGCGATAAACCCGCGCTGGCCGTTTGCGATTGGAGCGATCGTATTTAGATCGTCGGCGAATTGGCTGCCGATAAAAACATTCTCGACAAAGGTGTTGATGCCTTTCGGGTGCGAATAACCCACGCTTGTTGTCGCAAGTGTTTCGGGTGTGTATGGCAGACGATTGCCTGTGACCGAAACCGTCGGCGTGACCGAGCTAAATCTTACGCCGCGAAATTCCGCAGTCGGCAAAAACGTAAATGCGCCGCGAAAATACACATTGTGACGCGAGCGAAATATCGCACCGGATTCGGCCAAAGCCGAAAACTCGAAGCCCTGTTGCAGCGTTTCGCCGCCGTTTGTCAGCAGTGATCCGACGCCGCCCGCGAGACTTGCCGGTACGATCTGGTTTTCGTAATCGAGACGAAACGCCGTAGCTTCGAACTGCAAACCGGTCAGCGGTGTCGAGCGAA
>JANOGL010000355.1:0-4192 GCA_031405985.1 Acidobacteriota bacterium
TTCCGATATTGGAATCACGCCTGGCAGCATCCGGCGGGGCGTTTGTTCCTGTCTCCGAACCCGGACGGCATCGTGCGGACATCATGGACTGGCATAAGGGTGCTCATGCCTCCACATTCGGCGGCAACCCGGTAGCGATCGCGTCGGCATTAAAAACCATCGAGCTGCTCGAAGGCGGCCTCATTGATAACAGTCGCGAGGTCGGTGCATATCTCGAAGCAGGTTTGAATAAACTCAAGGACAAGTACGAATGCATAGGTGATGTCCGAGGCCTCGGTATGATGCTCGGCGTCGAATTCGTAACCGATAAACAGTCGCTCACGCCCAATGCCGAGCTTCGCGACCGCATCGAGATGGCGTGCTTTAATCGTGGTCTCATCATCCTCGGCTGCGGGGCAAACTCGATCCGCTTTTCGCCGCCGCTGATCTTGGCTCAGGAGCACGTCGATGTCGCCCTCGAAATTTTCGACGAGGCAATCTGTGCGTCAATTTAACAAAATAGCCACGACTGCGCATACAGGACGACTCGCTCATTCGTGGCTATTTTTTTGAGGAGAAATTAATGCCAAGTATCACGCCGTTTTTGATGTTCAACGACCAGGCCGCTGACGCAATGCAGTTTTACGCTTCGATCTTCCCTAACTCTAAGATCGTTTCGACAATGCCGGCGCCCGACGGCAGTGTTGCAGGCGGTTCCTTTGAGCTAGATGGCCAGCCGTTCAACTGTTACAACGCGGGCGAACATCCGAATTTTGTGTTTTCACAAGCCGTTTCGTTTATGATCTCGGCCGAGACGCAGGATGAGATCGACCATTATTACGACAAACTAAGCGAAGGCGGCGAGCACCAGCCCTGCGGCTGGCTGAGAGATAAATTTGGCGTCTCGTGGCAAGTTACGCCGCCGATTCTCATGCAGCTTCTAAGCGACCCCGATCGCGAAAAAGCTGGCCGGGTAACCGAAGCGATGTTCAAGATGACAAAGATCATCATCGCCGACCTCGAAGCCGCCGCAGAATAAAATTTGCCCGCGAAACAGACAAAAGACACGAAATGAAGAATTTGTTTCCTTTCGTGTCTTTCGTGTGTTTCGTGGGCTATTCTTATGCTTTGGCTTTTTTGACTTCTTCGATCATCACCGGCACGGCCTCGAAGAGGTCACCGACTATGCCGTAATCGGCGATGTCGAAGATCGGTGCCTCGGCGTCTTTGTTGACGGCGACGATTGTCCCCGCGTTTTTCATACCGACGATGTGCTGAATGGCGCCGGAGATACCGAGAGCAATGTAGAGCTTTGGCGTTACCGTTTGACCCGACGAACCAATTTGACGATCGATCGGCAGCCAGTCGGCGTCGCAGATCGGACGCGAAGCAGCAAGGTCGGCACCGAGCACGTCGGCAAGCTGCTGTGCAAGTGCGAGATTCTCCTGCGACTTGATGCCGCGACCGACGGCGACGATTATCTCAGATTTCGTCAGATCGACCGAAGCTTTCGCTTCCTGGAACGGAGCCTCCGGCGTCATGCGAACATCGCCGACGGTGACCTCCATTGTCTCGACGGCAGCCGTTCCCTTCTCCGCAGCATCGCCGCGAAATGCTCCGCTCTGAAACGTAATGAAGTACGGAGCGTCGCCGCCGATCGTCACATCCGCATCGAGCTTGCCGAGGAAAATTCGCCGCGTCAGCACAAGTTTGCCATCTTCAGCTTTGTAACGAATGCAATCGCCGACGACCTCGCGTCCCAATCTCGCCGCGACCTTTGGTGCAAAGTCACGCACTTGATATGTGTGCGCCATGACGACATATTGCGGATTTGTCGATTTGATGACCTGCTCCCAAGCGTCGGCGTAGGCATCGGGCGTGTAAGTCGCAAGCTCTGCGTTTTTCGCGACAATAACTTTCTCGATGTTGTAACCCGCGATCTCCTGCGCAAGCGCACAATCTTTGTCGCACGGCAAAACGGCCGCGATGTTCAAGCCAAGATCTTTTGCAATTGACTGTGCGGCCGTGATCGCCTCGATCGAGGTTTTGTTGAGGACGCAATCCTTGTGTTCTATGAAAACTAAAATGCTGCTCATATGCGGAACAAAAACAAAGGACGATTATTACAAAAAGACCGGAGCGTGACAAACATCAAGCTCCGGTCAGTGTGGTATGTCTCGCGTCTGTCAAACGACACGAAAGCTATTTGACGTTCCAGTTTGCAACCGGATAGTCGGGCGCGGTGTTTGTCCCGGCCGATTGTCCCCATTCCGCCGCGACAGGAGAACTATTGGTATTCCGCACAAAAAAGTAAGTCTGATCTGCGGTTTGGCCACTTCGCCAAACGGCTATATCGGTTTCGTTGTCGCCGTCGTAGTCACCCGGAACCGGATAATCTGTCGCCGAACTGCCAAATTTTTCAAACACAATAACGCCCGTGCTGCTACGCAGAATATACCAGTCGTAGTTTGCACCATTCGTTCGAATCGCTGCGATATCGGTTTTGCCGTCTCCGTCAAAATCACCGGTGACAAACTTATCGGTAAACAAACCATACGGTAAAACAACAACTGACCCGCCCGATTGACGACGCCAATGCTGGGCCTGTCCTGCATCGTTTCGGAAAATCGTAAAATCGGCTTTGCCGTCGCCATCATAGTCGCCCGGAATGGCGGAGTCACCGGTTGTTCCCCACAGAGCGTACGTAATATTCCCACCCGGATTGCCTAGCGATCCGCGATAGAAAAACGTGCCTGACGCTCCAGCGCGATAACAGGCAGGATCGGCCTTGCCGTCACCATCATAATCGTCAACTACCGTCACGTCGTCACCGGTTTGGCCAAACTGCACGACGCTGACAGTATTGCCCACACTATTTAGAACATAAAATGCAGCGGTCAGTGCGGCTCCCGGACGCCATACAGCTATATCGGTTTTTCCATCACCGTCAAAGTCGGCCGGAGTTGCGCGATCGCCCGTAGCAAAACCAACACCGAGTCCCCAATCGCTTGCCGAATCCTGCCCTGCACTGTTGCGTATCCACCAGGTCGTTTGCCCTCCAGCAGACGCAGAACGTGCAACAGCAAAATCTGTTTTGTTGTCACCGTTAAAATCTATCGATCTGGACGAAGGAGCCAACGGCGCTCCGGAGATCGAACCGACTAGCTTGAACGGAAAATCCTGAGCAATGTCGTCGGCAGTTGCAGGCGTGCCGGCATCAAACGCGGCAGCCCACCCCGTATTCGTTGGCGGTCCTATGAATTGTCTTGCATTCCAACCCGTTGCCCCGCGAATTCCAGTGATGGCCGCTGCTGGCGAAAAATTTCCACTCGCGCCCGCATCCAATTGGAAGTCCACCCAGTAATTACCAGCCGTCAATACGGCAGAGGGACTCACGTTAATTGGGATCTGGCGAATCAAACGCGTCGTGCCGGTCGCAGTATTGCCAGGAGGGCCACTATTAAAAATGCGGTACACGGTGGTATCCGTACTGGTTCCCATCCGATTAGTGGTTGTATCACCAAAGACGATCGTGCTTCCGACATCCCCGGGTCTACCGCTCCATATCCGAAGGTTGGCACCAACAAAAGGGTTAGCCACGGAACCCGTTTGATATGCAAAAATAATCACCTGAGTGATCGTCCACGTTTGACCAACCGGCACGTTGAAATCATCCGCGCACCGGTTGGCGGTGGCAACGCCGATCAGCTGACAGCCAAAGCCAGCATTTGTGTTCGCCACTGTTGTTGACCCGAAATCGTATGACGCTTCGCTCCACGTAAAGCCAGCCGGCGCCACTGTGCTATTTCTAGCAGTGGGCCCGGTCGAAATCGGACCATTGTCGTAAATGGTCTGAGCAGCGGATACAGCTGCAAATACCAAAATAGAAACTGTCATCGCTAACAAGCTGGTTACTCTAGATGTTTTTTTCATACTTTTCTCCTGTTGACATTGTGTTGATCAATCCCTTTCCTATTTGCACTTTTCAATCGAAAAACAAGCGCCCAAAGTTAGGCAAAGGCACGATTCTTAAATCTAAGGGGCTAATTGAGTGTATGTTAGGTGACTTTCCATAAAAACGCAAAAGAAAAAACGCCTGCCTTTCGACAAGCGTTTCATAAAAAGCTCGCTGGACCAAAAGGATTACAAAACTCGAACCTCTGTTCTTAGCTTCTCTACCAACTCGACTGCGCCGGCTTTTGCATCGCCGTTG
>JANOGL010000326.1:0-15995 GCA_031405985.1 Acidobacteriota bacterium
GACCGGCAGAATCATAAACGCCATCATGCAGCAAGTTGGGCAGTCTGTTGCATCGGTTAAAGCGTCTACCTAGGTCGCCCGAAGTAGGCATAAAAGTGAATAGCGGCCGGAATGTCGGAGGTTTGGGGTGTAGCCCCGGCCGTGCGGAGCTCAAACCTAAGCATTCCGGCGTGGAAGGCGAACATCCAGACGTGAAGGTCGCACATTCAAGCGTGATCGACACACATTCACAGGTGATCGACGTACATTCACAGGTGACCGACGGACATTCCAGCGTGAACGGAGCACATTCACGGGTGACGGACGCATATTCACACGCGACGGACACACATTCACACGTGATCGACGCACATTCCAGCCGGAACGGAGCACATTCACACGTGACCGACGGACATTCACAGGTGCTCGACGGACATTCTGACGCGAAACGGGGGCGTTTATATTCGCGTCTCTCTCGCATTTATCGAGGCGGGCGGTTAAAATATGATTTTTATCGGGTATGTATAAACAGATTGGAATCCTAACGGGCGGCGGCGATGCGCCGGGGTTGAACGCGGCGATACGCGCTGTCGTTAGGACGGCGATCGGCGAGTTTGGGATGAGTTGTGTTGGCATCGAGGACAGCTTCGAGGGCATACTCGGCGAGACGCACACTCTGCATCTGACACACAAGTCTGTAAGCGGAATTTTGCCGCGCGGCGGCACCATTTTGGGAACTCGAAATCGCGGCAGCTTTGTAAAGATTGTCGATGGTAAGCAGGTTTTCACGGAACTTCCGCTCGGCGAGGCGCTTGCGAATCTCGACATTCTCGGCATCGAAGCACTTGTCGCGATCGGCGGCGAAGGCACGCTCGCGATCGCCGAGCAGTTTCACAAACGCGGCTTTCCGGTGATCGGCGTGCCGAAGACGATAGACAACGATCTCGCCGCGACCGAGTTGACATTTGGCTTTATGACGGCCATTGACATCGCGACCGAGGCGCTTGATCGGCTGCATACGACCGCTGCTTCGCACGACCGTGTGATGATCCTCGAGGTTATGGGCCGCAACACCGGCTGGATCGCGCTTCACGCGGGTTTGGCCGGAAGCGCCGACATTATTCTGATACCCGAGATCCCGTATTCGTTCGACTCGATCCTGCGCAAGGTGCGCGAACGCGAAGAGAGCGGTTCACGGTTTACAAACATCGTCGTTGCCGAAGGTGCGACCGAAGTTGGCAAAGGCGAGATGTATCTCGATAAAAAGAATATGCGCCTCGGCGGCGTCGGGCCGTACGTTGCTCATCGCGTAGAAGAGCTTACGGACAAAGAAACTCGCTGCGTCGTGCTCGGCCACCTGCAACGCGGAGGCAGTCCTAATGCGTTCGACAGAATGTTGGGGACAAATTTCGGGGCGTGCGCCGTGCGCGCATTGGCAAGCGGCGAGACCGGTAAGATGGTCGCACTTCAAGCCGGAACGGTCGTGACAGTGCCGCTGTCGGAGGCTTGCAGGAGTATCAAGACCGTGCCGATCGACGGACAGCTGGTTCGCACGGCGCGTGACATCGGCATCTCGTTCGCTGCGGCAAAAGATACGAAATTTAGCGAGGCGGCCGCACACGAAGCGAAGCACTAACTTTATGGAAGAGATAAAGAAAAAACTCAAGACGCAGATCGAGGAACTCGAACACGAGCTGAATCACAAGATACCGAAGGTCATTCAACACGCGCGCGAATTCGGCGACCTAAGCGAAAACGCGGAGTATAAAGCCGCGAAAGAGCGACAGACGTTTGTGCAGGCGCGCGTGAGCTTGCTACATCAGCGATTGATGGAGGTCGAGTCGATCGATATTTCAAAGATACCGACCGACAGGATCGCATACGGATCGGTAGTCGTACTGTTCGACCTCGAAAAACAAGAGAAAGTGACTTACGAGCTTGTCACATCTGAGGAAAGCGATCCCGACAGCGGCAAGATCTCGACCGTTTCGCCGATCGGACAAGCTCTGATGGGCAGAGATGAGGGTGACGAGGTTAAAGTTAAAACACCCAACGGCTGGAAGAATTTCGAGATCAGCCGGCTGACGACGATTCACGAAAAATAGTAGTCAGTGGCCGGTTGTCGGTAGTCAGTCGGAAAACTGAAACTACTGACAACTGACAACTGACAACTGACAACTGACAACTGACAACTGACAATGCTTGGTGCTGAAATAGGACGTGGGGCAATGCGTATCATCGACGCGATGGTGCGGGGGCTTGCGTCGCTCGGCATCCCGCCAAATTTGCTTACCTTGATTGGCGTTACGATTAACCTCGCGTGCGGCGTGCTGTTTGGTTTCGGTGAGTTCTTTTGGGCGGGAATCGTGCTCATTGTCGCCAATCTTTTCGACATGCTCGATGGCAATGTCGCGCGGCTGACGGGACGTGTTACAAAGTACGGCGGTTTTCTCGATTCGACGCTTGATCGTTTATCCGATATGTCGGTGTTTCTCGGGATAATGGTTTTTTACGCACGTGACACAGTTCATCATTCGACGTTGAATGTTTTTCTGGGCGGCGTAGGGATGGTAGCGTCTGTGTTGGTTAGCTATACGACAGCCCGTAGCGAAGGCCTCGGCGTCAAGGCAAACGTCGGCTTTCTGCAACGCCCCGAACGCGTCGTTCTATTTATAATCGGAGCTCTCTCGACGTGGAGCTGGACATCCACGAACTTTTTCGCCAATCGAATGCCGCAGGTTCTGTGGGTGCTCGCCGTTGGCTCGATGTGGACGTTGGTACAGCGAATGGTCTATATTCGCCGCGAACTTAGAAAAATGGACGGTGATCCGGTTTGATCGAACGTATTTCGCAGTTTTGGCAATCGCTCACGTGGGGCAGCATAATGCTCGGCGTCGGGATTTTTGTCGGCTCGATCGTCGTTAGCATCCTTATCGTCGGGGTCATGATCGTGAAGATTCCTGCGAATTACTTTAGCTCGCACTACCAGCAAGATTTTTTGCCGAACTCGTCGTGGGTAACGCGTTGGGGGGCGACGATCGCAAAAAATTTAGTTGGAGCCGTGCTTGTCGCTGCCGGCATTGTAATGCTGATCGGCCCGGGGCAGGGAATTTTGACGATTCTGGTTGGACTAATATTGATGGATATTCCGGGCAAACGGCCTCTCGAAGCCCGCATCATCAAGCGCCCGACGGTTTTAGCGGCAGTCAACAAACTTCGAGCGAAATACGACAAGCCTGAGCTGGTCATCGATTAGAATATGAGTTTCCTCGACAAAGTTTTGCGACGCAAAACACCGGACCCGGATGCGCGACGACAATCCTTACTCGCACACGGACGCATCACAGACGGTGTGATACTTGAGAGCAGTGTAAACGGCTCGGGCGAAGAGATCGTGTATTTTCAATATACGCTGAACGGCGTGGATTTTGAGTCGTCAGAGGTTTTGACCGACGAGCAGCGACTCGAACCGGTCAAGTATGCGCCCGGAGCCAAGGTCGGGATTCGTTACGACACGAAAAATCAGGGAAACTCAATTGTCGAGTAAATTATTAACAGGATAGACAGGATGGACAAGATAAAGACAAAAGAAACTATCATGTCCATCCTGTTTGAATAAATGTTTACAAAGATACTTATAGCAAATCGTGGCGAGATCGCGTGTCGCGTGATTCGCGCGTGTCGCGAGATGAAGATCGCGACGGTCGCGGTTTATTCTGACGCTGACAAGGATTCGCTTCATGTCCGCATGGCGGACGAGGCCTATCATATCGGGCCGCCGTCATCTAGCGAGAGTTATTTGCGTTGGGAGAAGATAATCGATGTAGCGAAAACGGCAGGAGCCGAGGCGATTCATCCCGGTTACGGATTTTTGTCTGAGAATGCCGAATTTGTCCGTGAAGTAACAAAAGCGGGCATAACATTCATCGGCCCGCCGCCGAAAGCGATGGAGGCGATGGGCGGCAAGATCTCGGCGCGAAAGATCGCAATCAAGGCCGGCGTTCCGGTTGTGCCAGGCGCGACCGAGCCGCTCAATTCTTACAATGAGGCTCGCGAAACGGCAGCGTCAATCGGTTATCCCGTGATGCTAAAAGCCTCTGCCGGCGGCGGCGGTAAGGGAATGCGGTTTGTCGAGAGCGAGGCCGAGCTCAAATCCGCGCTTGACGCCGCGCAGTCCGAGGCGCTTGCGAGCTTTGGTGACGATGCTGTTTATGTCGAAAAGGCCGTAGGGCGTCCGCGACATATCGAGATACAGGTTTTCTCCGACACGCACGGCAATCATGTTCATCTTGGTGAGCGCGAGTGCTCGATCCAGCGGCGACATCAGAAGGTCGTCGAAGAAGCGCCGTCGCCAATAAATTCGGTTGAGCTGCGTGCGGAAATGGGTGCATGCGCCGTCAAGGTTGCAAAGGCTGTCGATTACGTCGGCGCCGGAACGGTCGAGTTCCTTGTCTCGGATCTCGATAAATCGTTTTATTTTTTAGAGATGAACACGCGTCTTCAGGTCGAACATCCCGTGACTGAGCTCGTTACCGGCATCGATCTGGTTCGCGAACAGATCTGCGTCGCCGCCGGAGCGAATCTGTCGTTTACACAAGATGAAGTTACTCTCACCGGCCATGCGATCGAGTGCCGCGTTTATGCCGAAGATCCTGAGAACAACTTTCTGCCGTCACCCGGCAAGATCACGCGGCTTCGCGTGCCGCAAGGGCCGGGCGTGCGTGACGACGGCGGTGTTTATGAGGGAAGCGAGGTCTCGATCTATTACGACCCGATGATCTCGAAGTTTGCCGTTCACGGCCGCGATCGCACGGAGGCGATTGAACGGATGCGACGAGCACTCGCTGAATACGAGATCGGCGGAATAAAGACGACGTTGCCGTTTTTTCGCGAGGTAATGGATGACGCCGAGTTTATCGCCGGCAAACTCGACACAGGCTTTATCTCACGCTTTAACGAGCGTAAGAAGCAGGTCGAGCCTGATCAAACCGAGCTTGATATTGCCGCGATTGCCGTCGGGTTGTCGTATTCACAAAGAAAGGCTGTCGTGAAGGCAAATCATGCCAAACCCGAGCAGAGCCGTTGGTCCCGGTCTGGCCGCGAGGCCCTGCACGCGGCTCGCTTATAGGCTTAAAAAAAACCGGCTGTCTATCGAGACAGCCGCAAGGGTTAACTAATTTATGCCAAGCATCAAAGGCAATAGAACAAAATCGATGTCGCGTCGGCCGTTTGCGACTATGTCGAACGGCATGATTGCTTGATAGTGAATAATAAACATAGCCACCGTTGATAGTCAATATTTTTGCGAGCAAAATAATTGGACAAGCTGATACGGCACATTAGGTTGACACTTCTAAATAGTATAAATACTAGGCTTACGAATATCTTAGCGGAGAGCCTCTCACCGGCCACGACAAAAGAATAAGGCTGCCTAGTCCAGACAGCCTTAAGGGTTGACTCACTAACACCAAAGATCAGAAGGCAGTAAAATCAAGGTCGGCGATCGAATCTGTCAGTGAGACGATTCGCGGACTGAATTGATACTGCTTACTAAACACGTTGAAAACAAGAGTCTGCCCGACCTCGACATCATCAAAATGATAATAGCCAAAGCTGTTCGTTACGGCAGATCTGGCATTTCCTTCGCTGTCGGTCATTATCACACGAGCTCTCATTATGCCCATGCCGCTAGAGGTTACGACTCGCCCGGCTACGGTTACGGTAGCGGCACTTGGTACCAACTGCGTGTTTGTAAAGGTGCAAGTGACTACCTCGCCAAGTTCTACTGTTATCGACGCCGGACCAATAGTGTTCTGTGTTGAATTTGCAATACCCGACTCTACACAGTTCACATTTGACAGCGTCCAGCCGACAGGTCCCATGCCCTCGGTAACGGTAATCGTATTTCCTGCCCCAAAGCTTATGATGGCCTGGCTCTGCTGCGTGTCGATGCCTGGTCCGGCATTATCGTCGATGAGCGAAAAACTCGTCGGTCCGAAATTGGCAGTTGCCGTAAACGCAAAGGGCAGAACTGCATTGCCGCTTCCGTCGAGTGGCACTGCTACCTTCTTAACAAAAACGGCGCCCGAAGGAATGACAGCCGCAGCCTGCAACGCGCGGTCCTGGTTTCCACCGGAGCCATCCAGATTATCATTACGCATGTGAAATGGAGAACCGGGGATCGAGTTGGCCGAGTTACCCACTCCCCAATCGCCGATCCATGCAATATGGCCGCCCCATGCGAGAACCGGATTTGCGACGCTTGCGGTAAATGTAATCGTGATTTTGCGCTCATCGCCACCGCCGTATGGCTCATACGAGACCCCCGTGATCGTTCCACCCCACATTGTGAACTGTCCGGGTGTCTGGACGATCGGATTTCCTGTGTTTGGATTGGTGTTGTTGGTTACAGTGACCGTGTCAACCGGCACTGCAAAGGTCGATGTCGGACTTCCAAGCGTGCAGCCCGCCACACCCGAACATGGATCAGCCGTTGTCTCCGTCGCGTTAAATGTTCCTAAATAGTCAATAGCGTGTTTGGAACTGGCAAGGATGTCATAGCCAATCGTGAATGAATGAGCCCCGATCGACAAATCGGTAAACTTCACTCGATAGGCTAGAAACTGACTTTCAGCCCAATGTGCCTGGGTCGAGTTAGCATTACCATTAGCCCACGCGCTTCCTGTACAAGCAACCGGAGACGCTAATGTGCCGTTTCGGCATTGATCAAGGTCCGCACTTGCGGCCAACAGGTCTTTTTGGGCGTTGACCGTGGTCGTGAGCATGCCCAGGCCCAAAACCAGTGCCAGCATGACTGACACAAACGAAATCTTGTTTTTTAAAATAATTGATAACCTCATAATAAACACTCCCCTTTTCCCAGACTCTTGCGAGTCGCCTCATTCATGCTTTGGAATACCCAGTGTCCTAAAGGACCTGAAATTCCACGTAGCATCGAGAACAGGCCTCCATCGAGCCTCGTTCACGTCGAAACGAAAAATTTTACTTAACATTGACTGTGAAACAAATTGGTTTTTACAAAGTCAGGGTTTTTTCTTGCTACTGAGTTTACGTCCATGGTCTGAACGTGTTCCGTTTAAGAATTTTGCATTTTAGCGCAACTACCGTCTCGATCTTGCAAACAAAAGAAGAAGGCTGGCCAAATTCAGACAGCCTCCGAAGATTACAAGTCACCGGGAGAATCGACGCTATTCGTCTGCGGTAAAATCTAGATCCGTCAACTCGTCATTGATAGAGATCAAACGAGATGTAAACTGATAACCCTTGCTGAAAACCGAGATAATATATGTTTGACCGACTTCTACCTCGTCAAAGCGGTAATATCCAAACGAGTTTGTGACGACCGATCGCGTCTGACCGTTTTCATCGACGATATTAACGCGGGCACGCGGGACACTTTGTCCATTGGCGATTACACGTCCCATTACCGAAACTGTGGCTGCCGATGGTGCGAGTGTTCGCTCGAAGCAGAAAGAGATATGGCTGATCGCCTGAGTCGCATTCGGCGTAGTGAACGGACCGACGTCGAAGGTCGCAATCGGATTATATGGATATATATTTTTGCCAGCGGAACCGCCCTTGACGATCACGGCCGATACTTTGCGGTCCAACGCTAACACCGGCGATGCGTCGATCTGCCAGCTTGAGATGGTCGTGTTGCTTATCCGATTGTAAGTCACGGACATATTTGCGTTCGGCGGACCATTTTGCACCGTTCCGCCGCCCGAGCCGTCCAGACTATATGTGTTTACGCCGAATGGCGGCGAATCGATTTTGAATTCCCACGCGTCCAACATATGGCCCAAGCCCGGGACATTCATATCCCGCAGCTGAGAACAGGTTATGTTACTCGAGCCGCTCACGAATATCGGTGTCGGAGCCAAAGACGCCATAAACGTCTCAGTCTGATCAGAGTCTTCCGCCTCGGCACTCTTTTCCTGACCGAAAGACATCACTGGAATCAAAACTACGACCATAAGAAAAGCCGCTATCAACCTGTTGTAAATTAACGTCATAAAATCCTCTAAATCCTTGGGGCAAAATACATTCCAATCTAGCAATCGTCTCCGGTGTTACCGTCGGGTGTTAAACTCAGACACCTAATTAACGTTCTATTCCGAAAAAAAAGCTTGACGAACCGGCCTTCGAAAACTACCGCTACGGACAACTTGAAATTACCCTGTAAGAATTGTTTAACAAATAGTTTAGTAGCGGTCAAGATCCTTTTCGCGATTCGCGTTTCAAAGACAAAAAAGAGGTTGCCGGGTGGCAACCTCAGAGCTTTTCATGATGAAAGAAAATTTACTCGAGCGCGATAAAGTCGAGGTTAAAAATCTCGTCGGTTAACGAGATAATGCGGGAATCGAAGTTATATCGCTTGCGAAAGGCCGAGACGATGTAGGTGCGACCAACCTCGAGCTCTTCGAAGCGATAGTATCCAAAACTGCTCGTTACTGCCGAAATTGCGGTGTTATCATCCGCGGTGATCGTCACACGAACGCGGGATAGGCCATTTCCAAAGGCATCTGTAATACGACCACTCACCGACACGTTGGCAGCAGTCGGCGGCGCGTTAAAGGTATAGAGCAGAAGGTTGGGCGACGTGGCATCGATGTTTGTCACCAAGCCTGTGGTAGCGGAGTTCCTGATTGCGTTGTAAACGGCCGAGGAGCTTGCGGTCGGATTTCCGCTCAGATACAACGCTGCCGCTCCGGCGATGGTCGGAGCCGCCATCGATGTTCCGTTCAAGACCCTCGTATCGGTGTCGCTTGCGTGTGACAGAGACGCAACTGCATGGCCGGGCGCGAAAAGGTCGACGCACGATCCGTAGTTAGAGTATGGCGTTCGTGCGTCCGAATCGGATGTCGCTCCCACCGTAATCGCATTTGGCGTGCGGGCGGGCGTGTATCCGCACGCATCGAGTGCCTGGTTACCGGCAGCGATCGTGTATGTCACTCCTGCTGCTATCGAATTATTGATACCCGTTTCTACCGCGGGTGATGAGCCTCCCGCCGTCAAGCTGATGTTCGCAACCGCTGGCAGCTGCCGATTGGCGGTTATCCAGTTTACGCCCGAAAGCAGGTTAGATAGTTGACCACTTCCGTTGCACGGGAGCACTCTAACCGAGTGTATGTAAGCGTTTTTTGCTACGCCATAGGTTGAGCTGCCTGCGATTCCGGCAACATGTGTTCCGTGGCCGTTGCAGTCGTTTCCGTTTTGGCCGTCTCCTATGTTGTCGTAAACTGCATTTGCTCGACCCCCGAAATCCGCGTGTGTGTACCTGATTCCCGTGTCCAGTATGTAAATGTGAACGCCCGCTCCGGTTGCCGTGTAGTTGTAGGACGTGTTCATCGGGAGTACTCTTTGATCGACACGATCTAGGTGCCATGGTGCATTTGTCTGGCTGTTCGAAACGGAGATGACGGCATCTTCTTCTATCGTTTTGACGCTCCGATCGAGATTCATTACCTCCGCCTGCTCTGCGCTCATTTCGACTACAAAACCTCGTAGGGCGCTAGAGTAGGTTTCCTTTACCTCGCCGCCATAAGCATATGTGAGGTACAGTCCGAATGCCTCGACCTGCGGTTCTGCTGCATTCTCACCTACAACGTTGTCGTCTAAGACGACGATATATCGACCAGCGATCGGATCGGCGGCTTTGACGACCTCGCCTTTTTTGGCTGACGATTTTAGTGGCGCTAATGCTCCCGCAGCGAAAGAGACAACGATAAATAACGCGACGATCAGAACTCTTTTCATTTGCTTTTTTACCCCGGAGATTTTGCGTGGGCGAAATAGGATTTTAAGGCTGGTCAGGGTGACCGTTTAACATAATACAAGTATGTTAAAACAATGGCAAGTATATTTTTTTACAATGAGTTACAGACAATTCAAATTGACCGAAAACTGTTCAATCTGACCGAGTTTTTCTTTTGCGGGGTGAAGAAAGTAAGGTAGAATCCAATTATGGAAGAACTACTGAATCAGCTTTTAGGCAAAAAGATCGATGTAACTTGTGGGACAAACGCGGCGTTTCGGGGCGATGTTGTGGATGTGAAAGCCGGCGTTTTATACCTGCGTGACGAGGACGATCGTGTTGCCTATGTCTCGATCGACAAGATCGCCGTGATTTATGAGTGTAAGGAAACTCATCCGCGGCCTGGATTCGTGAGTTGACCTATACAAATAAAAAAGCCCGATGTCGTGGTGAACATCGGGCCTTCAACGTTTAGAATTACTTCGATCTATCGATCGTTCCCATCCTGAAAACTTAATTTCGTGGCGTTGACCGGAGCAGAATTCTCACCTTTCAAACGACGAAAGCCCACGATTCGGCTCGACCAATATCCTGCGAATGGTGAGTAGGTGATTCCTTTGCTCGACGAAGCGTGGTAAAAACCATTCTCGTCGGCAACAATTCCCATGTGGCCGAGGCCGTTCAAAAACACGAGCGTTCCAAACTTGTATCTGTCATCGCCGTAAACCGGTTCCGACTGCGACCAGAGAGTGCGTGCGCTCTGACGGGTAAAGCTTATTCCAGCCTCTTGAAACGCGCTCCAAACAAAACCAGAGCAGTCATATCTATTCGGTCCAGTCGAACCGTATCTATATGGAATGCCGTATCGCGATTTGATCGCTTGATCGAGGCGAATGCTAGTCGCGGCGTTGTAAGTCGTCCGTCCCGTGGCTGCCATTCCGGCGGCGCTCGTCGTTGATGCCGAAACCGTCTTTTTCACCTTCGGTTCCCACGCAGGGTCGGCGGACCGAACAACTTTGATCTCGTTCGTTAAGGTCGGACGCGATGAAACGGTTGGTTGGACTCTCTCTACAGTCTGTGTACTCGGTTGATTCGTGGGCCGGCTCGATGTTGGTTTAACTACTCTTTCTCTAACTTGTGCGTTGGCTGAGACTTCGAACAGAGCAAAGCAAAGCAAAAACACAGGGACAACTGCCTTTATAAAATTTATCAAAACTATAACTCCAATTATTTATTCGGCTAGTGGGGTTGAGAATCGGCGAATGGCTCGCCTATTTATAAAAAATCCCCAACACGCAACGAATTCCTAAAACCATTGGAACTTCGGTCAATCTCAATTTATTTTGTAATTTGATGCGTGAAACTAACCACCACTGAGTATGAACCATAAGTAACACGGATGCAACCCTCGTGAAACGTTTATGGCTGATGTGTTACGGGGCGCGTAAACGACGGGCTTTTATCAAGCCCGCCGCCACTCTACTCCGTAAATTAGCCCTCAGTTGTCCGTTTGGATATGAGAGAACACGCGTAATTGGTTGCGTGTTCCAAAAATTGCGCTTACGCCGAGAACGATGTTCCGCAGCCGCAGCCACCGGTGGCGTTTGGGTTCTCGAACGTAAATCCCGAGCCCATCATATTCGACGTGTAGTCGATCTGAACTCCACTCAAATACTGAGCCGAAAACATATCGACAAACAGCTTGATGCCGTGCTGGTCAAGGATGAAATCTCCTGATTTGGACTCTTCCTCGACGTTGAGACTGTACTGAAAGCCCGAACATCCGCCCGGAACAACCCGCACGCGAAGCCCCGCCGTCTCCGGCAGATCGTCCTCGGCGACAAAAAACTTCTTGATCTCTTCGGCGGCCGGTGCGGTAACGCTAAGCTCGACCGACGGTGCTGCAACTGCTGACATAATTTATTAATCCTCTCAAAAATTTGAACTCGCCTAGGCGAATCCTTACGTTAAAGTCAATATTACTGAGATTTAGTTAGAATTACAAGCTCCGGTTTCATCGCCTCGATCGAAACCTGCCGTGCGACTTCTTCGGCGACGTGGCGGAAAGCGGCTGACTGCGGCGAATCGGGTGCTGAGACGACGACGGGAACGCCGCTGTCGCCGCCTTCGCGGACTTCCATGCCGAGCGGCACAAGCCCAAGGAAATTCAGATCGTATTCGTCGCAGAGTTTCTGCCCGCCGCCTTTGCCAAAGATCTCGTACTTGTTGCCGGTGTCGGGCGCGATGAAGTACGACATATTCTCGATCACGCCGAGGACGGGCACATTTACTTGCTCAAACATTTTCACGGCGCGGCGAACATCTGACAACGAAACTTCCTGCGGTGTCGTCACGAGAACCGCGCCTTGAACGGGTACGAGCTGCGCCAAACTCAATTGCACGTCGCCAGTTCCGGGCGGCATATCAACGATCAGGTAATCTAGCTCACCCCAATTCACATCGCTCAAAAACTGCCTGACGACGCCGTGCAGCATCGGGCCGCGAAGGATCATCGGTTTGTCGGGCGGCACGAGCACCGCCATCGAGATCATCTTGATACCGTGGGCCTCGATAGGTTTCAGCTTGCCGTCGATGACTTCGGGTTGGTCGTAGCCGGTGCCGAGCATCATCGGCACATTCGGCCCGTAAACGTCGGCGTCCATAATGCCGACCTTCGCACCGTCGGCAGCGAGAGCGACTGCAAGATTGACCGCGACAGTCGATTTGCCGACGCCGCCTTTGCCGCTCGAAACCGCGATGATGTTTTTAACGCCTTCGATAGCAACGTTATTCGCAATACCGCGTCCCTGCGGCACCTCAGCGTCCATCGTGACATTTACGTTGGTTACGCCGTCGAGTGCTCGCACGATCTCGTTCGCCTGCGACTCCATCTCTTCTTTGACGGGACACGCGGGGGTTGTCAGCACGATTCGAAAAGCAACGTCGCCGCCGTCGATCTTCAAATCGCGGACAAAACCGAGCTCGACGATGTCCTTTCTGAGGTCGGGATCGATGATCTGCCGCAGCGAATTCAAAACTGTTTCTTCTGATATTTGGCTCATTTTTTTGTGAAACAAAATTGTAGCAAATTCAAACCAAAAGTGGGGGCAAGCCCGCCTTCCTTTCTGTCAGTTGGACGTTTTATGGCGATTGTATACTTGAGGCAAGGTCGCAGGAAGAGTATAATTATGTGCAATGCCTACGGATAAACAGCAAATTAAACCCACAACGGAATCTTATCCTGTTAAGGGCACGTGCTTTAGTTGCGGCTTTTTGTCTCGCAAAGTTTTATACCCAGCATTACAGGAAAAGCAATACATTGAGTTGGTGTTTGAGGATCGAATGGCCGGCGCGGGAAACTCTCCACTTGCAACGGACGGTGAGTTGTATTCCGTTTGGTGTTTCAGGCACAAACTTAATTTACCTGTTGAAATTGCGGCTCATGCTTTCCTTCGCGGAATTGACCATCCGAATAAGGGAACGGAATTTTATTACTTCAGAAACACTCCGTGCGCCGCAATCGCTTTGGAACATTTTGAGCGAGATCGTAAATGCGATCAGTGGTCAAACTACATACCCGGCTTTAGCCCACAGGAGCATTTAGAGATGCTCCAAAACGAACAATTTGCTGAGCTTATTCGTCAGTCTCAAGCAATGCAATTACAGGTTACACAAAGCATTGAAAGAACCGTAGCGAGTATGGAGGGAGTTGCTGCGGCAAACAATCAGCAATCACAAAGATTTGAGCGGTTTAGTATAAGAATGACGTGGGTAGTCGCGGGACTTGCGTTTCTACAGGTTGCATTAGCGGCATTAGCGATAGCGATACCGTTACTTACAGAATCACGAACGGACAGGTTGATTCGGGCACTTATCGAATCACTAGGCGGTGTTAGCCCTTAACCAAATTCTTATACTCCAAATTCTCTGCATTCAGTAACCGCAGGATGCAGTCACGGAAAAGGTAAGGGTTCTCGCGGTTGTTAAAACGAAACTCAAACTCATCAAGATAGCGGTTGATGTGCTTTTCGCTGATATGATGAAACGAGCCGACGATTGACCTTTTGACAAGTGAAAAGACGTTCTCGATGCCGTTGGTGTGAATGTAGCCGTGACGCACGTATTGACCGGCTGAGTGATTAACAGTTTCGTGATCTTTCTTAACGGTCATTTCGAGATCGTTATATCCCGGCCAGTCGTCGGTATAGACGCACTCGGTAGACTTATCAACGAGTGTTCTTGCGAATGCCATAAGGGTTTCGCTCGTGGTGTTGGGAATGTGTTTCAGTCGTATTTGACCTTTACGCTGTAATGCTCCAACGGTGATGAGTTTGCCTTTGTTTGGGCGCTGTCTTGCACGTTCCAAAGCGTCGCCGTGCATGTTCTTGAATTTGCCGCCGACGTAGGTTTCGTCAATTTCGAGAACGCCGCTAAGTTTTGTTTCGTCTGATTTGAGAGCTTCGCGGATGCGGTGAGAGAGATACCAAGCGGTCTTGTATGACATCTTGAGTGTTCGCTTAAGTTGATTGGCGGAAATACCTTTTTTGGATTCGTTCATCAAATAAACTGTGGCGAACCATTTGAAAAGCGGCAGATGCGAATCGTGAAACATCGTGCCGGTCGTAACCGAGAATTGATACTTGCAGTTGTCGCACATAAACTGGTTACGTTTGATAATTCGGCTGATCTTGTCGGAATGGCAACGCAAGCAAGTAACGCCTTCGGGAAATCGCAAGGATTCGAGATAGAAACGGCACTTGGCATCAGAGCCGAATTGCTCGAACAGTTCGATAAGATTGATGTTTTGAGTCTCAGCTATTTTCTTTTTCATATTTTTATGTCCAAACCGAAAAAAAATGTTAAACCGCTCGATATGACGAGCGACGAAGCCGTCGATTTTCTCTTTCCAAAAGATGCGATTGAGGAAATGAAAAAGGTCGCAAACCCTGAAAAGCAAAGGGCTTCGACCGATGATGACAATAGTAACGGCGATTCACATATACAGCCTAGCAGGTGAGATGCCTTGTGTCAAGTATATAATCGCCCGTTTTATTATGCCTTTAATGCTTTTTCAAGATTAGTCAACATAAGGGGGAGAACACCAATGACAATCGGGAAGGGTAGCTTGCCCCTGCCCTTTCTCATAGAATTGAATTAGATGAATTCAGCCTATGAACATATCCGCAGCGGCGGCGCGGGATTTTACGAACACCCGCGCGGTTTGATCGTCGTTTGCGGCAAAGAAGCCGTGCCGTTTCTCGACGGCATGATCACGAACGACGTGAAAACGCTGGCCGATGGCGGCGAGATGCTTGCTGCTTTTCCTAATGCTCAAGGGCGGCTGCTCGCAGTTGTGCGAATCTTAAGACAGGGCGACAGATTTTTGATTGAGACTGAGGCCGCAACGCGCGAAAAGGTTTACCAGAATCTATTTAGATTTACGTTTGCCGGCGATTTTTTTGCCGAAGACGTTTCAGAGAAATATGTTTGCTTTGATTTACTCAATACTGCGGAGTTGTTTGATTTTGCAGGTTGCGTAAAATTTAGCTCGCTTATTGAAAGTTGCTTTGTCTCGATTGAATCTGCCGACGAGTTTCGAGAGCAACTCGCCTCGCACTCGGCTGCTCAAATTACCGACGAGCTTTACGAAACCTTGCGCATCGAACGCGGCATTCCAAAATACGGCGTTGATATGGATGAGACGACGGTCGTTCCGGAGCTCGGCCTGGACGGACTGATCTCATATGACAAGGGCTGCTACATCGGTCAGGAGATCATTGCGCGGATCCACTTTCGCGGCCACGTGGCTAAACAGTTGACGGGATTGGTTTTGTCGAAGGCGATTCGTGCCGGGACCGAACTCAGCACCGTGGAGGGCAAAGCTGCGGGCCGACTTACATCGGTAACATATTCCCCCGCACTCGAAAAAACGATTGCGCTCGGGTTTGTGAGATATGATAACCTTGCCAAAGACACAAAGTTACTTGCCGGCGAAGCCGAAGCCACGGTCGTCGGCTTGCCATTTGAAGTTTAGGAGGCGTTATGGAATGGCGAAGATCAATATGGTTTGCGATTTGCGCCGGAGTGTTGTTTTCGGCAGCATGTTCGCGCGTAAACGTCAGTGAAGCGACAACTGCGGCCTTAGGAGTAAATCCCCAGCCGGCGCCGCGAATGTTCGATCGGCGCACTCTCGATGTCGCTGGGTTTCATAACCTGAACGAGTTCATTCGGCCAGATG
>JANOGL010000439.1:0-3412 GCA_031405985.1 Acidobacteriota bacterium
AAAAACATAAGAGACGGTATTATCCCAATAAAAGCTGTGATCAACTTCACGGAAGATCAAAGGACATGAATCATCAAAAAATATCTCCAGCCCATTTGGAGATTCCTTGCTGCGATTTTTATCATATGCAATTGTTTTAAAATAGTTTAGGTTTGGATTACCAATTTGTGGCATTTTTTTATTTGTTTTTGATTGTATGGGTCGATTTTTACGATTAGAAATATAATCAGTATCTGCTTTTAGAGGATCGTTTTTATCAGACCGCTCTTGAGGCGCTATCCGAGTTAGATCGCAAAAAACTTGGCCTCGATTTACGGATTCACTTGTCGTATTTTTATCAAATCGGCTTTGACGTGCCAGACAGCTTGGAATCTATTAACGTAAACACGGCCATGAGCGCAGAGGGAATTACAAAATTGCGGTTCTTTGAGGCAATTTATCAAATTAACAAGGCTCTGGCCTCATCAACACATATTATTGACCGTTTTTTGCTGGAACTTACAAGTGAGTGAGAAAATCAAATTAAGACACTACCGGTACTAAGGCTCTGGCATATCTTCCAGCTTATGTAGAACTGCGCTGATTGAGCATCCGTTGCAGAAGCCCTCTCGTCATCTCGCCCTCCCCTCACGCTCTCTCGCCCACACCTCTCAACGCATTCTTGCCCTTTTGCTCACCGTAGGATAAATTTGGATATACAAACAGATCGAGTTCAAGGTTCCAGGTTCAAAGTTCAAAGTTTGAATTTTCGAACGCAACTTTGAACCTTAAACTTTGAACTTTGAACTTTCTAAAAGGAGAGCTTGGCTGTATGAAGGCATTTGCAACGGAGAATATAAGAAATCTGGCTGTGATCGGGCACGGCGACGCGGGCAAAACCCAGCTTGTGAGTTCCCTGCTCCACGTCGCCGGACAAAATCGCTGGGGACGCGTCGATGAAGGGACGACCATAACGGATTACGACGAAGATTCGATAGAACGCAAAGTTTCGCTCAATAACAACTTCGCCCACGCCGAATACAAAGACACGAAAATAAATTTTATCGACACGCCGGGCTATGCAGCGTTCGTCTCGCACGCGCGCCCCGCGTTGCGCGTCGCCGACTGCGCGCTGGTCGTCGTCGACTCGGTGCATGGCATCGAGGTGCAGACCGAAAAAACCTGGCAGTACGCGAACGAATTTCTGCTGCCGCGCTTTATGGTCATCAATAAGATCGACAAGGAGCACGCGGACTTTGGCCACGCGCTCGAGACAGCGACTTCGAGCTTTGCGCGTTCGATCGTGCCGTTTACGCTGCCGATCGGAAATGAAGTGAATTTCAAAAGCGTCATCGATGTCGTCCATCAGAAAGCATACGAGTTTGACGCTGACGGCAAAGCCAAGGGCATCGCGATTCCGAGCGAGATGACAGGATTGCTCAACACCACTCGCGAACGCCTAATCGAGCTTGTCGCCGAATCGGACGACGCTCTAATGGAGAAATATTTCGAGGACGGGACTCTGCCCGAAGAAGACATTATCCCAAATCTTGCGCGGGCCATTGCGGCCAGCAAGCTCTGCCCGGTTTACGCCGTGTCGGCTAACACACTTGTCGGAATGCAGGTCCTGCTCGATCATCTCGTTGAATTTGCTCCGAATCCGGCCACGCATGAAATGGAATACGGCTTTACCGATAACGAAATGACGGGCGACCGGATAATGCGAAAGTACAGCAATGACGAGCCGTTCTCGGCGTATGTTTTTCGCACGATCGCCGATCCTTTCGCGGGCCGCATCAACGTGATGAAGGTCATTTCAGGCAAGATCGGTGCGGACGCAAACGTGCAAAATACAACGCGCGATAGCGCCGAACGCCTCGGCGCGCTTCATGTGATCGAGGGCAAGACGCTCGAGAAAGTGCCGGAAGCTTCGACCGGCGACATCATCGCCGTCGTAAAACTAAAAGACACGCAGACCGGCGACACGCTCGCCGACAAAGCAAAGCCGATTGTCTATCCTAAAGTTGAATATCCCGAAGCCGCGATCGCGTTCGCCATCGAACCGAAATCGCGGGCCGACGAAGACAAGATCTCGGTCGCTCTGCACAAAATTCTCGAGGAAGATCCGTCGCTGCACTTTGACCGTGACGCGCAGACGAAGGAATTTATCTTGTCGGGCAGCGGCCAGCTTCACATCGAGACGGTCGTCAAGAAACTCGCCGACCGCTATCACGTCGAGGTCGCTCTTCATCCGCCGAAAGTTCCTTACAAAGAAACGATCACGGCGACGGCCGAAGTTCAGGGCCGTCACAAAAAACAATCGGGCGGACGCGGGCAGTTCGGTGATTGTAAAGTTATCTTCGAGCCTTTACCTCGTGGCAGCGGATTCGAGTGGGTGGACAAGATATTTGGCGGTTCCGTGCCGCAGAATTTCCGTCCGGCGATCGAGAAAGGCATCATAGAGGCCGCCGCGAGCGGTTCTGTTGCGGGCTATCCGCTGGTCGATTTTAAGGTCACGCTCGTCGATGGTAGCTATCACGCGGTTGATTCCGATGAACACTCATTCAAGGCCGCAGGTCGCAAGGCGTTTCGCGCCGCGATGGAAAAGGTCAAACCGACGCTGCTCGAACCGATCATGGATGTCGAGGTGTTTACGCCGCAGGAAGTTTCGGGCGACATCATGGGCGATCTCAATTCGCGTCGCGGCCGCGTCGGCGGTATGGAGGTTCGGGGTAAACAACAGGTAATCAAGGCCAAAGTGCCGCTGTCCGAAATGCTCGATTATCAATCGAAACTCAATTCCGTAACGCAAGCACGCGGCTCGTATCACATGCAGTTCTCGCACTACGATCCGCTACCCGGCAATCTTTTGAAAAAGGTCGTCGACGAAGCCGTCGCCGACGTGACCGTGGCCGTAACAACTATAAATGTGAGAATTGCGATAGAAAAAATAATTTGTCGTTTCATAAATAACTCCTTCAAGAATAATTAGCCACCGATCACACTGATAAAACAGATACGGAACAGAAGAACAATGGTTTTATGATCCGTTCTTATCTGTGTCATCGGTGGCGAATTTCTTATTCATCATCTTCATGTGCGCGGACGCGCCCCTGCGCGACAGCTTCGTCGACGACCTTTTTCAAAAGATTGCCGGGCAGCGGATCGTAATGCGAGAACTGCATATGATACGAGCCGCGAGCCTGCGTGACGGAATTTAATTTCGATTGATAATCGAGCATTTCCGAAAGGGGAACCTGCGCTTTGATAACCTGCTGTTTGCCGCGCATATCCATTCCGGAGACGCGCCCGCGGCGTGAATTTAAGTCGCCCATAATATCGCCGGAAACTTCCATCGGGCAAAAAACTTCGACATCCATAATCGGTTCAAGCACGGTTGGTTTGGCTTTTTCAATCGCCGCTCGAAACGCTT
>JANOGL010000443.1:0-1503 GCA_031405985.1 Acidobacteriota bacterium
ACGCTCATCCCGCGAGCTCGGCCCGTGCCGCTGTCGATATTAAAATACCCGCCAAACTTGCTGTAATTCGCAGTCGGATTCTCGGCCGTGCCGAAGTGCCGTTTGACGTACGCCTGCGAGCCGAGAAGCCCTTGTTCCTCACCGCTCCAAAGCGCAACGCGAATTGTGCGCCGCGGTTTGACGCCGATCGCTTTTAGGATGCGAGCGGCTTCCATCATAACCGCGCAGCCGATAGCGTTATCGGTCGCGCCCGTCGCGGCGTGCCATGAATCGAGGTGTCCGCCGAGCATGATGACCTCGTCTTTTTTGTCGGTGCCGACGATCTCGCCGACTGTGTTGTAGCTCGTCACGCCGGACGGCTCGATGCGGTTACGAATGTCGAACTCGAGACGCACGGGCGTTTTCTTTTCCAGCAGACGCGCGATCCGGCCGAAGTCTTCGTTACGCAATATTACTGTCGGCGGGGCTTTTGTGACGTCGAAGGTGTTGTTGTTGAACGCCCTGATCTGGCCGTGCTCGCGACCGGCGTCGTTTACTCTCAGCGCCGCGCCGTTTTCGATGAGAAAGGCGGTAATTTGCGCCGCGATCGCCTGTCCCGAAAGCGCGTTCGAGCGCGGTGGAACTTGTGGCCCAAGGCCGCCGGGACCGCCGCCAAAACCCGCGCCGCCGGGGCAATCCGCGGGCGTTTTCGTCGGGTCCATTCGACACTTGATCGTCTCGTCAGGAATTCGCTTTGGCCCCGGAGTGATGTTTACCGGAACGACGATCGGTTTGCCGACTAGGACGATCTTGCCCGTGACGGCTGTTTTCATCGTGTCGAGATACGCGGTGAGTTCTTCCTGTGTCGGGTTTTGCATGATTTGCGGATTACTCGGCGCCGGAAACTGCGGAATCACTAGATGCACGGGCTCAGAGACAATAACGCCCTTTGTCGATGGCGTCCACGCCAAAACCTCGAACGTCAGCGTGTCCTGCACGGGTTTTTGGATCAGCCCGACGGAGCGCTCGTTAACCCAACCCGGATGCCCGAACTCCCACGGCTCGGTCATCGCGTTCTCCATGCCCCAAGACATCATTTCGCGGGCCGCCCAACGTGCGGCGTTGACGTGATTGGGCGAACCGGTCAGTCGCGGGCCGTAAACGTCGCTCAGATAATGCAGCGTGTTCATTATTCGCGAATTCTCCATGCCTTCTTTGCGAATCGCGGCGTTTATTTCGGCGGTTTTCGCGTCTTGAGCCAGCGCAGCGCTAGGCAAAACAAAGGCGGCGATCACAAAAACCGCCGCAAAACTGCGTGAAATTGATAGTTTTCTCATAATTTTTAGGAGATTATACCGCAGAACCGCCAAAAAGGTTGCGCGGCGCCGCACCGAGGCCAAAATGATTCGAAAAAAGTCGCTCAGAATTAGGAAAACACTTGTCAGAACCGCTTCAACATCGGTTAGAATCCCAAAAACACTTGTCAGAACCGCTTCAACACGAGTCAGAACGGGGAGCGATAGC
>JANOGL010000479.1:0-1588 GCA_031405985.1 Acidobacteriota bacterium
TCAGATTCCAATAACGCCGCGTTTTGATCTCGCCGTTTTCGACCGTAAGCATGTGCGCAGCAGGAAGCTTATAAATATTTTTGTAGATCGAGTGCGGAGCGGGGACGTAGTCGTAACTCAGAAACGCGCGCATCGCGTCGAGATCGAGCGTCGCGTTGACAGCTGGATGCGCGAGCAGCGCTTTTGGCTCGGACGCGTAAATGAGCTTGCCGTCAAAAACACCGTAATACAAGGGTTTTTCACCAAAACGGTCGCGTGCGAGGATGAGTTTTTTCTTCTGCGTGTCCCACAGCGAGATAGCGAACATGCCGTTGATGTGGTCAACAAAATCGTCGCCGTAGATCTGATAAAGATGCGGCACGATCTCGACATCGGTCTGCGTGACAAACTTGTGACCGCGCTTCTCTAGATCGGCTCGAACCTCGCGAAAGTTATACAGCTCGCCGTTGATCATCGCAATGACTGATTTGTCCTCGCTGTAAACAGGCTGGTCGCCCGTCTTTAGATCGATAATCGACAGCCGCCGCATTCCTAGAGCAACGGAGTCGTCAATCCAAATTCCTTCGCTGTCCGGCCCGCGATGGAAGATGGTTTCGCACATCGAATGCAGCACGGCTTGTGTGTGGTGTTGAGATTTAGATTGTTCTAGGTTTACCCAACCTGTGATGCCGCACATAAAGGAACGCGGACGCCCTCGTCCGCAAACGCCGCTTGCGGCGTCAAATCGCAAGACTGTTATTCGTGCCTAGCACCCGCTGCGGACGAGGGCGTCCGCGTTCCGTCAAAGCCAATTCTCTCTCGCACGGCGTAGATCGCCTTGTCCTGCGACTCGTGGTAGGTCCGAACTAAGAGTTCGGCCAGCAGTCCCATCAAAAAGAATTGCACCGAGATCGCCAGCATAACGACCGTGATCACAGGCAGTGGCGTGAGGATGAACGACGTGCCGTAACCGATCTTGAGCACGAGCGACCACACGCCGGCGATCGCTGCGAGAAGGAACGCGATCATGCCAAACGTGCCGAAAACATAGATCGGTTTTGTATGATACTCGGCCATGAATTTTATCGTCATCAGGTCAAAGACGACTTTGATCGTGCGCGAAATGCCGTATTTGGATTTGCCCATCGTGCGAGCATGGTGATCGACTTGAATTTCGGTCACGCGTGCACCGGCCCAGCTTGCGTAGATCGGTATGAAGCGGTGCATCTCGCCGTAGAGCCGCACGTCCTGAATCACATCGCGGCGATAAGCCTTGAGTGAGCAGCCGTAATCATGCAGATGCACGCCGCCGATCCACGAGATGATCCGGTTTGCGATCTTCGACGGAATCTTGCGGCTAATTAATTTGTCTTGGCGATTTTTTCGCCAACCGCTGACGACGTCGTAACCTTCGTCGAGTTTGTCGAGCAGACGTTTTATATCAGCCGGATCGTTCTGCAGATCGGCGTCCATCGGAATTAGAATTTCACCTTTTGCCGCGTCTATTCCCGCCGTCATCGCCGCCGTCTGACCGTAGTTTCGCCGAAAACTTATCACGCGATCTCGGTTGTCATCGGCAGCGATCTCTTTCATAATCTCGAGGCTTTTA
>JANOGL010000496.1:0-5591 GCA_031405985.1 Acidobacteriota bacterium
TCTTCCAATTCTCTCTTCGTCAATAACCCGTGCAAGTTCAGAACCAGGCTCTGTAAGAGCGATAACAGGCTTTCCGGCGGCCATTATGTTGTATGTCCGACTTGGCATCGCCGTACCCCACATTCCCTTGACCAGTGCGACAAGCCCGGCGTCGCATGCGTTTAGAAACTCAATCTGGTTGACACGCGGACGCACATCGAGCAAAGTCACGTTCGACAATTTTCGATCACGGACTTGAGCTTCGAGCCACTTTCGCTTTGCACCCGAACCGATGAAAACAAAATGATACTGCGACCGATCATGCAATGCCTCGGCGGCGTCAATGATCGTTTCGATATCCGTCGGATAACCTATATTTCCCGCGTACATGAGAACAAACTTGTCGGAGATGCCAAGCTCGGCAAGAAGCGAGTTTTCATCGCGATCGGTTGGTTGAATTATTTCAAGGTCAGCCCAATTAGGAACAACGTCGATTGGAATATCTAGGCCTCTAGTTTTTCGTTCCATTAGTTCCTTCATATCGCGACCGACTACTATAATCCTACTAGCGTGCTTGTGAAGCAGTCGATTAGAGAAATTTGCAATTCGCACCAAAAGTGAATTCTGCTTTGCCTTCCCAACCGCAATCAAAATCTCTGGATAGCAGTCATGCAGCAGCAACGTATAACTCGATCCGCGAATAATCGCCGCTAAAGCTGTTGTAAACGGGAGACTAGGCGGTGCCGTTACAACCATCACGTGATCGCCACGGCGAAAGTGATTTAGCGATTTGAAAAACATTGAAGCTCCGAGCGTGAGCATGTTGATGACGCGATAAAAAATCACATTCTTGTCCAACGTGGTGCTACCGGCGCGCACGATTTCGACACCGTTTCTAAATTCGTGTTTGGGCGCGATTGTGCCGCGAGCAGCGTAATTCGGTTGACCGCACAGCACCTTAATTTTCCGTTGCTTTGCGAGACCCTCTGCAATCGAGGTCAGGTAATAACCCGTTGAAATTTCTTCTGGGTAATAAACTTCGGTAACGATCCAAAGACAATTGTTGGTTCTTGTAGATTGCGACATTAACTAGGAAAAATGTCTGCGCAGGCTTAGCCGGCTGAGCAGGATTTTGCTAACGACCTGTGAGACATTTTCGGCTGTGTATTCCCTCGGCGGCGTCCAGCCCGCTGGCTGTGCAATTGCTATCTCGACCGCTTTTAGTAGGGTTTCCTGATCGGCTCCGCAGAGGATATTGCTGCCGCATTCGATGGTTTCTGGGCGTTCGGTGACATCGCGGACCGTCACGTTCGGTACGCCGAATATGGCGCATTCCTCTTGTACTGTTCCACTGTCGGTCAACACTGCGAGCGCATTTTTCTCAAGCCGCACAAAGTCAAAAAAGCCAAGCGCATCCATCAGACGAACCTTCGTCAGATCGGGCTTGATTCCCTGCTCCTCTAACTTTTCCGCCGTTCTCGGATGAACCGAAACTAACACCGGCTTGCCGAACTTCTCTGCTACTGCCGTGAAACCACTAACGATCCCGTGAAGTCGTTCGGGCAGATCGACATTTTCCGCGCGATGCAGTGTGACGAGAAAGTACTCGAAAGGTTTGACGCCTAGGTTTTCGAGAATGCCGCTTGCGTCAATCTGTCCCGTAAAGCTGTCAAGCACTTCTTTAATCGGATTGCCGGTGACATAAATACGTTCACGCTCAACGCCTTCCCGTACCAAATTATCTTTGCTCCGTTCGGTGTATGGCAGCAGCACAGAGCTCGCGTGGTCGATCAAACGGCGGTTCACTTCTTCAGGGACACGGTCGTCGTAGCAGCGGTTTCCGGCTTCCATATGAAACACCGGTATCTGCCGCCGCGCCGCCACGATCGCTGAAAGAGCACTGTTCGTATCACCCAAGATCAACACGCGGTCGGGGTTATGTGTCTCGAGTACTTCGTCGATCTTTGAGAGAATCTGTCCGATCTGCTCGCCAAAACTTTTCGACTTAACGCCGAGATGAACGTCCGGAGTTCGGACTTCGAGTTCGCGTATGAACACTTCGCTCAAGCTCTCGTCATAATTCTGTCCAGTGTGAACCGTGACGTGCTCGCAATGTTGATCGAGCACTTTCATCACAAGGCTCAGTCTGATTATCTCCGGCCTCGTGCCGAAAATGGTCATTATTTTCATAAAACTACTTTGCGAGATTTGTGCGCTAACTCGCGGCAATAAACTTGGCGATTTCGCCGCCGGCACCGCGTAGCAATACCCTCAATTCATCGATCGAAAGGTTGTCGTCCTGCGAGGAGTATTCAGTTTCGAGCGCCGGCTCGATCTTTTCTTCACTGCGCAACTCGGGCAGTACGGGCAAAATTACATAATAGTCGCCGATCTCGACGGTGCGGAAACACTCTTCTTCGGAGACCATGATCTCATGGACCTTTTCGCCAGGACGAATACCGGTAAACTCGATCGGCAGCTTTTTGTCGCCCATCAGGACATTCGCGACATCGACGATCTTTGCCGAAGCAACTTTTGGCACGAACGTCAGCCCACAAGCGTCGCTATTTATTGCTTCGAACACAGTGTCGACCGCGCGATCCAGACTCAGCAAGAATCGCGTCATTTCGGGCAAGGTCACGGTCACTGGCTGTTCATTTTTTATCTGTTCGACAAACAGCGGAATGATAGAACCGCGAGAGGCGATCACATTACCATAACGGACGCAGTTGAACTGAACGTTCGGACAATCGCGATTCGCTTCGATCAAAACACGTTCTTGTAAAGCCTTTGTCATGCCCATTACGTTGATCGGTTTGCACGCCTTGTCCGTCGAGATGCCGATGACTTTTGTGACCGGCAGATTGTTTTCCCGGATTGCTCGTGCGATGTTCGCCGCGCCGTGAATGTTGGTTTGAATGGCTTCGAACGGAAAATACTCGCATGACGGAACCTGTTTTAGGGCCGCCGCATTAAAGATAACGTCGGAGTCTCGCATCGCCGCAAGAAGCGCCGGATAATCACGGACATCGCCAATGCGGAAATTCAATAGCTGTTTCGAGTTCTGATAGATAATATCGTCAGTCGCGGCATCCCGGTTTAAAAACTCGAGCCGCATGTAATGCTGCTTTGCCTCATCACGTGAGAAGACCGCGACTTTCGCGGGCGTGCCCATCTCACCAGTTAAGATGCGTTTCACGAGCGTCTGCCCGAGCGACCCCGTGCCGCCAGTTACAAGTATTCTTTTTCCTTCGAGTGTTTTCACTTTATCGTTTCGTAAATCCGTGCGTCGTCAGCCATTCGTTTTATCATCTCAGGCCAACTCTGCGGCATAAAACCGGTTTCGCTTCTGAATCTAGTCGAATCGAGACTGCGGTCGATCACAAGTTCATTATCTGCTTCTATCTCGGCTCCGACATCCAGCTCGTTGTTTATCAGTTCGAGTAATTCAAACTTGTTGATCTTATCGCTGGACACATGATACAAACCGCGCATATATGGCCGGTCTGCGATCAAGTCCGCAAGAATCTCAGCTAAGATCACTGTCGGAAAGCCCGTGAAGATCGCTTTTGTAAAGCCTTTCACACGTCCGCCCCGATTGCTTAGAAACCATTCTACCAAACTATTGCGAGTAAATAATTCCTGACCGATGATCGAAGTGCGAATCGTCAGGCAATTTCCATTGACGACTTCGCCAAGGCTTTTACTTTTACCGTAAAGATCGGTCGCATCGGCCGCGTCGGTCTCGACGTAATTTCCCTTATCACCGGTAAAGACGCAATCTGTGCTAATGCAGATCAGCCGTGCATTTTGTTCGGCAGCGATCTTGGCCAACTGATGCGGCAAAAGCGCATTTATCTTGATCGTTTTAAGAGTGTTGCCGACGTCCGGAACGTGTTTTGTCACACCGATCGCGTTGACGATGGTATCGGGACGAAGTTCAGCTAAGGCGTTTGCCACAGACTCAAAATTTTCCGCGTTGACATTTTCCACAACTTTAACGCCGTCAAAAACATCGATGCTGCGATATTTATCAAAGCTTCCGTGAAACGTCGCGCACGTCTCGAATCGCGATTTGAAAACGTGGACCAACTTATGACCAAGCAAACCGCTGCCGCCTAAAACGAGAACCTTCATAACTTATCGGGACAAAGCGTTAATTCTACACGATTCTGTTATATTTTTACTACGGAAGTGATCGCGGAACACTGGTTTTCCTGACAGACAGCAAACTTATTTTAACGAATGAAAATTCTTTACCCGTTGGAAGTCTTTTATCCATCGCAAGCCGGTGGTACGGCGAACACCGTCTACTGGATCGTCAAAAACCTCGCGGCTCACGGCATTGAGCCTGTTGTTATAGCGACTGACAAGGGATTGCGTGCGGATGTTCCGCGAAACAAATGGACGGGTTTTGATTGGGGAAAGGTTATTTATGTAAGGACGCGCTTTTTGCGATTTCCTCTCTTTCAGACTTGCACGTCGCTTCGCAATGTTTTGCGAGCCGACATTGTGCATCTCTCGTCCATATATTTCCCCACTTCTCTTGCTACAGCTTTTGCCGCATTCTTGACCGGAAAGAGACTCGTTTGGTCTGTTCATGGCGAGGTGGACGCTTATACGCTAAAGGACTCTGCAACCCAAAAGCAATTGGTTTTATTGCTCGTAAAGAAAATTCTTAGAAAATATCCGACCTTTCACTCGACCTGCGATGCGGAGACCGTTTACATAAAAAATGTCTTTGGCGACGACGTACGGATCGAACAAATTACAAATTATTTTGAAGTGCCAGACAAACAACCCCGTACCGACTCGAGATATCTCCTTTTCATAGGGCGTCTAAACCACAAAAAAGGTATAGAAAATTTGATCCACGCCGTTTCTCTGTCAAAGTTTTTTGGCGAGTCAGATTTTGTTTTGAAGATTGCCGGGGACGGCGACGAGAAATACAAAAAGGAGCTGTCCGACCTCGTGGAGAAGCTATACCTGTCGAACAAAATCCATTTTGTCGGTCAGGTCGTGGGCAGGACAAAACATCAGTTGCTGGCCGACGCGTACTTTACGATTATGCCGTCGCACACGGAAAATTTTGGCCTCGTCGTTATCGAGTCGCTAGCGCAGCATACGCCGGTAATAGCTTCGACGAATACACCATGGAAAATTCTTGAAGAAGGCAAAGTCGGTTTTTGGGTTGACAATTCCCCGGATAAGCTCGCAAAAACTATCGACAAGATTTTGACAATGACCGATTCAGAGTATGAAAGCTACCGACAGCGTGGCCGTGAATTTGTATTTAGGAATTTTGATATAAGCAAGAATATCGATAAGTGGGTAAGATTTTACAAAAGCCTAACGTAACCTTCGTGCTTGCTAAACGAGTTTTGAATAATAATCTTCATATGCCTTGCCGATAACTTTCGGGTCAAATCGTTTTACATTCTCCAGTCCGTCACGAATTAGTTTTTCACGTAACTCGCCATCCTCAATTACCTGTAAAATTCCTCGCCGAATATCCGCGGCATCGTTCGGGTCCACTAAAATCACCGCGCCGCCTCCAACGTCTTTCATTGGGCTGAGGTCGCTGGTCACCACCGGTTTTCCCGAAGCTTGAG
>JANOGL010000505.1:0-5594 GCA_031405985.1 Acidobacteriota bacterium
GCTTCCAAAGCAAGACTATGGCGGCGTCTAAATCCGAGTCAACCTCCGCTTACGGCGTTAAAGATGTGAATTTCGTTCGATTTTAGCGATGTTTGTAATCCCTTGAGGCGTTTGACGTCGTCGCTGCCGACAAAGATATTGACGTGCTGGCGAATATCTCCAGTCTCGGTCAACACGCGGTCGCGCAGCGCGATGTGTTTATTCCAAAGCGAGCGAAGCGCGTCGTTAACTGTCTCAAATTCGCCCGGCAAATTTATCTCGACCGCGCCGCCGGTATAAGGCTTTAGATGACCGCTGAGATGAATTGTTACTGACATCGATTTATGAATTGCCTCCAGCTTTAGCTGGAGGTTAACAGCAAAAACTCCTCACGGCTTTAGCCGAAAACTTGGGCTAAAGCCCGATTTCTTTTAGCATCGCAATCCTCCACCTGAAGGTGGAGGCAATTCATAGGAAACGCAATTACAAAGCATACGCTTTCACACAACAAATTTCCGGCAGAGAGCCTTCGATTAGCTTCCACGAATCGCCGTCGTTCGACGAGCCAAAGAGCTTGCCGTTCTTTGTGCCGAAGAAAATGTTGTTGCCGACGGATGTGACCGCGTCCCGCAAAATTACTTCGTACGCGTTTTTCTGCGGCAGGCCTTTTGTGAGCGCACTCCACGATTTGCCTTCGTCGCGAGTGCGATAGACGCGTAGCTTGCCTTCGCAGGTAAACCGCTCGGCGTCCTTTTGCAACGGCACGATAAAGACCGAACCGGCGTCGCTTACAGTCAGTCCAAAGCCAAAGTTCGACGGCAGCCCGTTCTCGATCTCTTGCCACGTCTCGGCGCCGTCGCGGCTGCGATAGACACCGTGATGATTCTGCAAAAAGAAGAGGCTTTTCTCTCGCGGATGACGAGCAATCTTGTGCACACACTGGCCGAACTCGGGATACGGATCGGGATTGAAGTACGCCGAGACGCCTTTATTCGTCACCTTCCAACTTTTGCCGCCATCTTTTGATTGATAAACTCCGCCGGTCGAGATCGCGATCTTTATGTCGTTTGGGTTCTTAGCGTCAGTGACGATCGTGTGCAGGCAAAGCCCGCCAAAGCCCGGCGTCCACCTCTTACGATGCGGATGCGACCAGAGGCCCTTGTTAAGCTGCCAGGTCGCGCCTCGATCATGCGATTCAAAAAGGGCGCCCGGTGCAGCGCCGACATAAAGCGTGTCGGGATTCGCACCGCCGGTAATTTGCCAGATATTTTCGAGTGATTTTTTTGTGTTGGCTGGCATCTTGATCCGCATCCTCTCGGGTGCGTCCCATGTCACGCCCATGTCGGTCGATTTCACGAGTTCAGCGCCAAAGTGCCAACTCGTCGGAGCCGCCCACATCTCGTTACGTTTCTTTCGCTGATCTAAAAACGCCGCGTAAACCGCTCGCCCCGCGAAGTGCGGCCCCTCAATTGACCATTTGCCGTTGCCGCCGCGCTTTAGGATGAACAACCCTTTGGCTGTTCCGACCAATAACAGAATTCCACGTTTCGACATCGCTTGTTCCTCACGAATTTATAACATTCTTTACATCGAGACTGCGGTTTCGCAGATCGAGCCCTCCTTCGAGCACGGATTTTAGATTTGCCAGAAAAAATGTCCAGCCGTATGAACAATCAACATAAATCTCTCGATCCTCGTCATCCGGAATGCGGCTCTGCGTAAGTTCGACCACAACTTCGCCCATTTCTTCGATTAAGCTGATTGATACGAGGGAGTCGTGTGTGAATGTAAAATCAAAACGGTTGAGCCCGTTTGCTTCGACGATCTTGCCATATTCACTGACTTCGTCGGGGTAACCGTACCAACGCCAAGAGTAGCCGCAACCCTCACTGACCGCTAGATGGTTGTCGTGTGTCTTGCCATCGGGATCGACATATTGGGCAGAACGGAGAAACCAGAGTTCGATCTTTGACGGAACTGCCCAATGCTCATAGATAGCTTCCACAGGACGGTCAACCGTGATTCGCCGCGTGAATTGAGACCAATCTCGAGCCATCTAAAACCAACTGCTTTTGCCTTTGCCGCCCAATATACTGCCAAGAACGCCGCGGACGATCTGGCGCCCAAGCGTGCTGCCGACCGAGCGGGCGACGGATTTGCCCAGAGATTCGGTCAAACTATCGGTTCGGCGCGAACCGCCAGCCGCGGCACGCTCGGCTTTTTCTTCGGCTGCGGCCTGTTTTGCGGCCGACTCGGCTTCGGCAACCTGAGCAGCTTCGGCAGCCATGGCATCGGCCTTTGCCTTTAACAATTCGTACGCCGACTCGCGGTCTACCACCTTTTCATACTGACCGGCAACAAGTGAATTTGCGATCAGGGCGGTGCGCTGTTCCGGCGTGATCGGGCCGAGGTGACCGACCGGCGGCACAACGAAAGCTCGCTCTACCATAGTCGGAACGCCCTTTTCGTCGAGCGTTGAGATCAAAACTTCGCCGACGCCTAGCTCGGTGATTACGGTTTCGGTTTTGAGTTTTGGATTTTCGCGGAAAGACGATGCGGCAGCCTTCACACCTTTTTGCTCCTGCGGCGTGTATGCCCGAAGCGCGTGCTGTATGCGGTTGCCGAGCTGCGCGAGAACCTTCTCCGGGATGTCCGCCGGATTTTGCGTGACAAAATAAACACCGACGCCTTTTGAACGAATCAGTCGCACGACCTGCTCGACCTTATCGACGAGAGCCTGCGGCGCGTCGCTGAACAGCAGGTGAGCTTCGTCAAAAAAGAAGACGAGCTTTGGTTTTTCCATGTCGCCCGCTTCAGGGAGCGATTCGAAAAGCTCGCTCAGCAGCCACAACAAAAATGTCGAATAAAGTTTCGGCGCGTTTATCAACTGATCGGCGGCGAGCAGATTAAGCACGCCCTTGCCGCCAACAGACTGCATAAAATCATCGAGCTTAACGGCCGGCTCGCCAAAAAACAGGTCGCCGCCTTGTTCGTCGATCTGCAGCAGCCCGCGCTGAATGGCGCCGACCGACGCTGTCGAAACGTTGCCATACTGCAGCGTGAGTTCGTCGGCATTTGTCCCGACCCACTTCATCAGCTCCTGCAAATCCTTGAGATCGAGCAGCAGCATGCCGTTTTCGTCGGCATACTTGAACGCTATCGACAACACGCCTTCTTGAGTGTCGTTGAGCTGCAGCAGTCGCGAAATCAGCAGCGGCCCCATCTCGCTCACTGTCGCCCGCAGCGGATGGCCTTGCTTGCCGAAAACATCCCACACGGTCGCAGGGAATTGCTCGAATTTCGGCGTGATGCCTAGCAGTTTGTTGCGGTCATCGACCTTTGCATTACCGCCGCCGGGCTGCGTCACACCAGTCAGATCGCCCTTTATGTCGGCCATAAAGACCGGCACGCCGAGCTGGCTAAATCCCTCGGCAAGTCGCTGCAGCGAAACAGTTTTGCCCGTTCCGGTCGCACCCGTGATTACGCCGTGACGGTTCGCCATCTGCGGCAGGAGAAAAAGACCCGCGTCTTTATCATCTTTTTTTGCTACTAAAATTGGTTCGCTCATATTTGTAAAGTATAAAAGGGAAAGAGTGAAAAAGTGAAAAGGCGAAGTTAGAGATTTACCGTCGCCTTTTTGACCTTTTCACTCTTACACTTTTTCACCGTGTTTGTCTCCTCAACACGTTTCGTATTTCCAGTTTCGGCGTTTGCCCTCGGATAGCCACTCGCCGGTTGTCGCGAGACGTTTTTCGCGCGTCGCGTCGGTTTTTGCCTCGATAATCCACTCGATATATTCGCGCTTGCAACTCGGCGAAAATGCATCAAACGTCGCCGACGCTTTCTTATTTCGCGCAAGAGCTTTGATCAAAATATCCGGGACGACGACCTCTTTCTTTACCTTTGTAACTGCTTTCTTGACTTTGATGCCTTCGTCGTTGAGCCGGACGGCCTCTTTTATGAGCTTTTTCATCGTCGCGTCGCTCGGCAGATCTTTTAGCGATGTGATGCGGCCGAAGCTGCCCATCGCGTTTTTCTCAGGGAATTTGACTTCCTTCAGCAACGATTCTTTCCAGAACCCAAACGTGCAGTGCTGTTTAAACGCCGCAAAGCCGCACAGAATTCCCTTGTATTCAAAACTCGGCATTGACCACTTGAGTGTCTCGGCCACTTCGGGACACGCGTCATGCACGAGTTTGCGCAGGTGTTTGAGGATCGGCTTTGCAAAATCCTGCGCTCTGTCGATGTAAGCATCGACGCGTTTGTCCGTCGTCGGCATGACGATAATATACCCCAAAACGGTGGCTCGCGGCTACTTTACTTCACGCGGTTTTCTTTGCGAATGACGAGCTTTAGCCCCGACCATTTGTCATCGACCGCACAAACTTTGACATCGACAAGGCCGAGCGGAAATGCAACCTCGCGGATCGTGTCTTCGGTTATCTCAGTCGGCAGCTTTGCGGCCTTTTTATACCACGAAACCCAGATCGCACCGTCCTGCTTAATTAGATTGCGACATTTTGAAAGCTCGGACGACAGCTCGTCGCGGCTGTTTGTGAAGAGGTGAATGAGATCGACCGGGCCCTTACTTTGTGCCGGCGTCTGCAAAGTGACGCCTCTCGGCATTGGAGCGAGCAGGCGTCGATAATCGTCCGGGGCGTTGATCGGTACCACCGTGAAGCCATCTTTGATGCCTAACTTTTTTGCGAGCGGTGTTCCCGAGTATCCTGCGGTCATAGGTCGAATTCTAAATCTAACCCGCCCAAATTAACAATCACATTACTTTTTCGAAACCCTTGTTGGCTTCGTCACGTGTATAATCAAAATACACTTTTATTTAATGAGTAGAGGACAATTATGAAATTACGTAATCTCGCGGCTAAGTGCGTTTTGAGCGCGCTCGTATTATCCGCCCTTGTTTCGAATGCGGTTTCTCAAACGCTGCCACCGGGCGTCACGCGTGCAACGTCGGTAGAGGGCATAACCGAGTATCGCCTCGCGAACGGCTTGCAGGTTTTACTGTTTCCCGATCAGACAAAACAAAACGTGACGGTCAATATCATTTATCGAGTCGGCTCGCGACATGAGGGTTACGGCGAAACTGGCATGGCTCATTTGCTCGAACACCTCGTCTTTAAGGGCACGCCGAGACACCCAAACATCCCGGCCGAACTCACTGCACGCGGAACAAGCCCTAATGGAACAACCTGGTACGACCGCACAAATTATTACGAAACATTTGCCGCGACCGACGAAAATTTAGACTGGGCTCTCGATCTCGAAGCGGACAGGATGATCAACTCCTTCATCGCAAAGAAAGATCTCGAAAGCGAGTTTTCGGTCGTCCGCAACGAGATGGAGTCGGGCGAGAACAACCCGGCGGGGATCCTGATGGAAAAGGTCATGGCGACAGCCTATCAATGGCACAACTACGGCAAGACTACGATCGGAGCACGCTCGGACATCGAGAACGTCAAGATCGAAAATCTTCAGGCGTTTTACCGTAAGTACTATCAGCCAGATAACGCGACGCTGGTCGTCGCCGGCAAGTTCGATGAGATGAAGATGCTGGCGATGATTCAGCAAAAGTTTGGGCCGATACCGAAGCCGACCCG
>JANOGL010000003.1:0-13819 GCA_031405985.1 Acidobacteriota bacterium
GTCTCGGGCAAAGACCGCGACACGCTGCAGGATGTGATCGCAAAGCTCAAGGCGAAAGACTTTGGCATCGACATGATGTTCGATAACTACCGCTCAAACTGATGCAACGATTTGCGACCGCAAAAAAGGAATTGATGGCGAATGATGCCGCCCGGCGCATTTTTGGCACCATTAGTGACGACATGCAGCTAGTCGAGGCTGAATTCGAGCGACAGGCGTCCTCGAATATCCAGGTAATCAATTATCTTGGCGAGTATTTGTCTGCCTCGGGCGGCAAACGCGTCCGTCCGGCGCTTTTGATTTTGGCGAATAAGGCGGTCGGCGGCGACGGTGGCTCTGACGGTACAATTCGGCTAGCGACCGTAATGGAAATGCTCCACACGGCGACGCTTGTTCACGACGACATTATCGACAACGCCGATCTGCGTCGTGGACGGTCATCGATAAATTCGCAATTTGGCAACCAAACCGCCGTGCTGATGGGTGATTGGCTGTATATGTCTGCATTTGAGACGTCGCTCAAGGAACGTTCGCTCGAGATTCTCGATATTCTTACTGTTCTGACTCGAAAAATGACCGAAGGCGAGTTGATACAACTCACCGCGATCGGGCGGCTCGATATAACCGAAGGTGAATATTTTGACATTCTGGAGCGAAAGACCGCGTTTCTTTTCTCGGCATGTTGCGAGATCGGCGGGATATTGGGAGGAGCCAATTCGACACATCAAGCTGCGTTGAAAGACTACGGTCTGAATTTGGGCGTTGCTTTTCAGCTGGTCGATGACATTTTAGACGTCACTCAAGACACGACGGTCCTCGGAAAAGCCGCCGGTTCGGACGTACTCGAAGGCAAATTAACGCTGCCGCTGATCTATCTAATAAAAATGGAGCCGTCGCTGCTGCCCTTGATCGAAAAAGTGATGCTTTCGGGCAATTACGACGCGATCACGCGTGACGAGATTTACACCAAAATCGCTCATCACGGTATCATTGACAGACTCCGGGAGAGAATCCAAGACCATTCCATTGCCGCAATAAAAAGTCTTGATGTTTTACCCAAATCGGAGTATCGTTCTTGTTTAGAAGCCGTTCTGAACTACATTACAGAGCGAAATAAATAGAAAGAACAGTTTAGTCTCGTACCCACAAACGAATTTACGTCGAAAGTAGTAAATACCCTGTCTTCAATATGTTAGACGAAAACCTTATAGCAACGCTTGAACAAAGTTTGCGTCAAACGCGAAACGCTCAGAACCGCCTCGTCGGTCGCCTTCGCGAAGCCGAGTCTGAGGTCGAGCTTCTCCGTCTCGAGATCGGCGCGCTTGAAAACAGCGCCGCGCAGACCGAGAAAGCCATTGACAGCCTATTGGTTACAATGCGGTCAGGCCACAGGCCAATGAGTCTCGGTAAGACCATATCGATCGAAGACGCGGGAAACGACGAAGTTCCATATAAGACCGCTCGTCGCGAAGGTTCGGTCACCTATATTAATCAGGGCCGCGGCATTCCGTCGATCACAAACAACATCGAACCGATCAGTAACCGCTTCAGCGACCGCACTATCACGCAGGCGTGTACGCTTCTCTTGCGAGAAGGTGGCGGGCCGCTGCATGTGAACGAGCTTTACAATCTGCTGGTCGCGGGTGGAATGAAATTCAAAGGCAATAATCCGACGATTTCGGTTGCCGTTTCGCTTAGCAGAAACCGGCGTTTTCGCAAGGTCGATCCAGGCACGTTCGATCTTGTGATGCGAGAAGCGATCCAAGCCGCGTCGTGAGTCAGTTTGTCCCCTCCGAAATAAAGCCGGCCTTATCAAAAAAAAGGCCGGTTTTGTTTGCTTTATCGGCAAAAAAAGCATAAAAACATTATTTACATTTCCTTCAAGAACGTTATGAACAAGACAAGCCTCGCTAAATTATTTGTCCTGACTTTACTCGTCATGTCGTTTTCGACAATTTGCCTTTCGCAAAAGCTCCGTCTCCGGTCGCAAGCAACTCCGACGTGCACAAGTGTAACTACACCCGCGACGTGGAAGTTTTCAGACATCTACGCGGACGGTAATATTGCGGTCATGGGCAGCTATAACTGTCGAGGCGTCTTTATTTATGACGTTTCTAATCCGGATAATCCGATTCTGTCGAGCTGGTACAACCCAGCTCCGAATTTGCAGTTTCTTGAAGCTATCGTCATTGGCAATCGAGGATATTTTGGTGCTGGCGGAGGAACAGACGGGGTTCATATCGTCGATCTGACTAATCCGTCCAATCCGGTATTGCTCGGCAAGGTAAACTCGACCATCGGTGGCGGCTACAACACTATCCACGAGATGATGGTCTTTGACCACAGCGGCAGTCGATATTTGCTGGAAAACTCGAATTCTACGAGTAATCGAAATTTAAGGATCATCAATGTTACGAATCCGGCCGCGCCGACCTTGAAGTGGGAGTTTTTGTCGAGTGACGGCGGTTGGGTCCATGCCATGCACATTAGAGGTAATCGTTTGTTTTTATCGGGCTTTACGTCAAGTTCAAGGATCGACATTTACGATATGACGAACCTTGCGACCCAAACACCGGTCCTTTTGGGGTCGGTTATGGTAGGTAATGATCGTAATCATAGTGCGTGGACAAACGAAACTGGAGAATATATTTATTCGGCTCGCGAGCTTAATAACGGCGATCTCCGAGTTTTTGATATTCGCAATCCGGCTCAGCCGCTCTTGATCCGAAGCATTCAGGCCGCAGGCTTAAATATTAACGCCATATCGCCGCACAATCCGGTTGTCATGGGCAATAAGCTCTATGTTTCGTGGTACCAAGCCGGCGTTCAGGTCTTTGATATTACCGATCCGACCAATCCTATCAGACAGGCTCAATACGACACATATCAACCGGAATTTGCACCGAGTGAGGAAGAAACAAGACTTCTTGAAAACGCCGAACCATGGGACATCTTCTGCGGCTCAAACAGTTTTGGTGGGAACGCACTGCCAAGTACATACGGCGGTAACTGGGCGGTTTTTCCGTTCTTAGGTGCGAATAAAGTTCTCGCAGGTGATCTAAACGCAGGATTAGTCGTTCTCGACGCTTCGGCGATAAGCGCTCCTTCAAAAAACAAGGTTTCGGATTTCGACGGCGACGGAAAAACAGATCTTTCTGTTTTCAGATCGTCGAATGGCAATTGGGACATTGAACAAAGCTCGAATGGGGCTCCTTCGACAATTAATTTTGGATTGTCAGGAGACGTGATCACGCCGGGTGATTTCGACGGCGACGGCGTAAACGATCTTGCGATTTACAGACCGTCCACGGGGACTTGGTGGATTCGTCGCAGTTCGAACCCGGGAAATTTCCAAGCAGTTCAGTTTGGAATCAGTACAGATATCCCGATGGCAGCCGATTATGACGCGGACGGCAAGACCGACATCGCTGTTTGGCGTCAATCGACGGGTGTTTGGTACATTTTGCAGAGCACGCTGGGCATCAGGATAACGCAATGGGGAATTAGCACTGATAAGCCTGTTCGCGGTGACTTCGAGGGCGACGGCAAAGCTGATATCGCCGTGTGGCGGCCATCAAATGGCGTTTGGTATATCTTGCAAAGCTCCTCGTCGATACCGATGTACGGACAGTGGGGAATTAACGGCGACAAGGCGCTCAGCGCAGATTTCGATGGTAACGGCATCACCGATCTTGCCGTCTATCGTCCGTCGAACGGCGTTTGGTATGTTTACAATCCGGCGACCGGCACCAACTTCGGAGCTCAATGGGGAATTGCCGAGGACATTCCGATTCCCGCCGATTTCGATGGCGATGCAAAAGCCGACATCGCGGTGTTTCGGCCGAGTACTAATGTGTGGTATCGGATCAACAGCTCGAACGGCAGCGTCGATATTCGAGCTTTTGGCACGACGGGTGATGTACCGTCACCGTCATCAGTTCAGCCGCAGTAAATTTCATTGACTTGTCATAAAGTCCGAAGTCGAGCGGTTGCTTGACTTTGGGCTTTTTGTTTCTATGATTGCAGTATGAAATTACAACTCGTAGTCGAGAGCGGCACGCTCGCTGGCCGCGTGTTTGAGCTGGAAACAGGCTTTCTCACCGTCGGCCGCGGCGAAACTTGCAGCGTCCGGTTCGATCCGAACACCGAGCGCATCGCTTCGAAGCAGCATGCGTTTATTGAGGCTCGCGCGGACGGCTTCTATCTCACCGACAACAACAGCACGAACGGAACGATCGTCAATGGACAGAGTGTTTCGACGACAAAGCTGACGTCTGGGGACCGTGTCCAATTTGGTCGCGAAGGCATAACGTCTTCCGTGAAGGTAACAGATCACGCCGCGATTCCGCAGCAAAATTACGCAAACTACGAAGCTCAACAATACAGCCAAATCGTCGCCCAACAGCCGGTGAATCTCCAGGCATCGCTCAACAATTTTGCACTCGGCAGCGCATCCGCCGTAAAAGCCGAGCCGCCGAAGCTCGGCAAGTATATCGGCATCGTCTTAACCTTAATAGCTATTCTGGTTCTTTCGTTGATCGTGGCTGTGCTGATGCTATTCAGTCTCGAAGGGCGGCTCGATATTGCGGTGATCGCGACTGTTGTCGCTTTCGTGCCAGCATTGATTTATTTAATTCCGATCCTTTGGCTCGATCGTTATGATCCGGAACCGATATGGCTAGTCTCGCTGGCGTTTGCTTGGGGAGCGTTGGTCGCGGTAATTGTTTCGTTCATCATCAACACTTTTTTTGGCGTCGCGGTCGGCATTGCAGTCTCGCCCGAAGCCGGAGAGGCGGTCGGAGCCGTAATGTCGGCGCCGATCTTCGAAGAGGCATCGAAAGGACTTGGCCTTGTGCTGTTGTTGATCTTTTTTCGACGATATTTTGACGACATTTTGGACGGTATTGTGTTCGCAGGAGTTATTGCGTTGGGTTTTGCGACGGTTGAGAATGTTCTTTATTACGGCAGGGCACTCAAAGAATCAGGCATGGACGGTCTTCTTCTATTGTTTGTTCTGCGCGGAATGATGTCGCCATTTGCGCACGTTACCTTTACATCGATGACCGGCATCGGTTGCGGCATTGCACGCGAATCGCACAACGCGTTTGTAAAAATAGCGATGCCCGTGCTCGGTTACATCGGAGCGGTAACGCTCCACGCGATCTGGAACGGCATGGCGGTTATCGGCGGCACGCAGGGCTTTCTTTACGGCTATTTCCTCGGCGAGATTCCGCTGTTTTTGATATTCGTCGGCTTTTCGCTTTACATCATGCGGCGGCAGAACAAGATCCTCAACGAAATGCTCGCCATCGATATCGCACGCGGTCTGATCCCGGCGGAACACGTGGAAAAAGCGACATCTGCGTTCAAGAGTTTGGCGTGGCTGATAGGCGGTCTATTCGAAGGTAAGTTCAAAGCGCGAAGCCGTTACATTCGCGCGATCGGCAAACTCGGTCTTAGCTATTGGCATATCCAGCGGGCCACCGCCGCACAGGGCCAAACCGGCAGCTTTCAGCAAAATCCTATCCTTCGCGATGAAGTTTTGAAGTGGCGAGACCAGGTTTGAAACGCAAAAGTAAAAAGTAAAAAGGCAAAAGTAAAAGTGAGACATCAATTTTGCCTTTTAACTTTTTACTTTTGCCTTTTATCGATCTGGTAGGCCGTGCAGGGATCGAACCTGCGACCCACGGATTAAGAGTCCGTTGCTCTACCAACTGAGCTAACGACCCAGAAGCGAACCTGAATTATAGCAAGAGGAACGTGGAAAAGTGAAAAGGTGAAAAAGTAAAACAGGTGCACCGTACAAGAACGCATTCTTGCTTTTTCACTTTTTCACTATTTACCGTTTACACTTTTGTTAGATGAAGGAATGCCCGAAATGCGAGATGTGCTATCCGGACGAGATCACGAACTGTCCGGCGGACAGCACGCACGTTAAGTTCTCGCTGCCGGGGCCACAGCTTCTGGCCGAGCGTTACTTGCTGCAGAGTCGGCTTGGTCGCGGTGCGATGGGACAAGTTTATCTGGCGAAGGATACTAAGTTTGCGACAAAGAAGCTCGCCGTCAAAACGGTACGGCAAGATATTCTCTCGAGCGACGACCTGCAGGAAGGCGAGGCGATCGCGCGTTTCGAACGCGAAGCACAGGCCGCCGCTTCGATCCAACATCCCAATACTGTGAGCGTCACCGACTTCGGCGAAACGGCGGACGGCGTTTTTTATCTAGTGATGGAATACGTCGAGGGCGAGACGCTGCACAAGCTGCTCCGTCGCGAAGGCACCCTGCCGATCACGCGTGCGGTCAAGTTGCTGCGGCAGATCGCCGACGGCGTAGAGGCCGCACACGATCTCGGCATTCTGCATCGCGACCTCAAACCCGCAAACATCTTCATCATGAAGCACAAGGGCGGCGACGGTTTTGTAAAGGTCGGCGACTTCGGTCTCGCTAAGATCGTCAACGCGACGGTCACCGACGCGACATCAAAGGCCACGCCGTCGTCACGCGGCATCATCGGCACGCCGGAATTCATGTCGCCCGAGCAGATGCAGCCCGAAATGCCGGTCGACACACGCACTGATCTTTACGCGCTGGGCACGATCGCGTATCTAATGCTCGGGGGGCGCACGCCGTTTACCGGCGACATGATGCAGCTCGTGATGCAAAAAGTTCTGCACAAACCCGAACCGCTTTCGTCGATCCGCAGCGACGTTCCCGGCGACGTCGATCGAGTCATCATGAAAGCTCTCGCGATCGATCCGTCTGAACGTCCGGCGACGGTTGGCGAATGGATGGCGGAGTTAGAAGAGTCGTCCGAAGACATCGACGATAAGTTACGTGCGGGGCGTTCGCGTCTCGTGATACTCGGCCCGCTCGGTGCCGAGGTTTACGTCGATGACGAACGCCGTGCGAGCGTCGGCAGTTCGGGCCGCGTCGTTTTGAATGATGTTCCGCCCGGTCGTCACGTGCTGCGCGTTTCAAAAGGAGGCGAGCGCGACGACGAACGCGTCATCGAGATCCGCGAAGGTGGCGACGAACAAGTTATCCAAGCGCAGCTTCGGCCCACGCACGGAACAACTAGTCAGCCGTCGCCGTCACACGGTGCGAGCACGGGCGGTTCGGCACGCGGCAGCGTAATGCCGGGAATCGTCGCGTGTGCGAATTGCGGCTCGCGATACGCCGAAGGAGTGCGATTTTGCGGCCGCTGCGGCGGCGCCAAATTTGCACCGATCAGCGCGGCTAACCTTGCGATCACATACCCGTGCCCGCGCTGCGCCGCACCGCTGCCCGCAAACTCGCGCTTCTGCGGCCGCTGCGGCCTAAATACCTCGAGCAGCAGCTCCCCGCCTTACGAAGGAGGGGTGGACGCGTTTCGCGGACGGGGTGGTTCTTCTTTCAATCCGCATTCCTCCGAGCCGCCTTCTTTTAACCCCAAATCCCAAATCCCAAATCCCCAATCGGTGGAGCGTCTCTGTGGGCGCTGCCACACCGCCTACCCGCCGCACATCCGCTTTTGCGGCCGCTGCGGGCTGACGCTGAAGTGAACCAATTAACTATGCTAATTCTGTTTGGCGCTGATTAGAGGGAAGATGCAATATCGAAGATTTGGCAGAACCGGTTGGATGGTTTCCGACATCGGTTATGGAATGTGGGGAATGGGCGGTTGGACAGGCTCGAATGATGATGAGTCTTTCGCTTCATTACAACGGGCCGTTGACTTAGGCTGCAATTTTTTTGATACGGCTTTTGTTTATGGAAATGGCCGTAGCGAAGGGCTTCTGGGAAAATTGGTGCGAGCCAATCCCGATAAGAAACTCTATACCGCGACAAAAACGCCGCCGAAAAACATGCAGTATCCGACTTTGCCGGAATATTCTCTGGAGGAATGCTACCCTGCGTGCCATATCGAAGAGTATTTGCACAAGAGCCTACAAAATGCGGGACTGGACGGTTTTGACCTGCTTCAGATCCACACTTGGAATGATGATTGGGCGGATGACGACAGCTGGTCGAATATGCTTGATTCATTGAAGCGACAAGGGTTGATCAGGGCTTGCGGAATCTCCATCAATCGTTGGGAGCCTTGGAATGGAATAAAGGCGGTCGAAAGCGGAAAGATCGACTCAGTGCAAGTTATTTACAATATTTTTGATCAAAATCCCGAAGACCAACTCTTTCCGGCTTGCGAGCAAATGGATGTCGCCGTGATTGCGCGAGTTCCATTTGACGAAGGAACTTTGACCGGAACATTAACAAAAGACACGACTTTTCCCACAGACGATTGGCGTAGCCATTATTTCACGCCGGAAAACCTGATTCCGAGCGTTGAACGGGCAGACGCTTTGAAACCGTTGGTTCCTGAAGATTCAGCTCTTGCGGAAATAGCTCTGCAGTTTATCTTAAGCAATCAAACGGTTTGTACGATTATTCCTGGAATGCGGAAGCTCAAGAATGTAGAGGCAAATATCGCCGCTTCGGACAAAGGTAAATTGTCGACTGAGTTGCTGTCCCAGTTGAAACGTCATAGTTGGGTTCGCAAACCTGCACCTTGGTCGAACTAGTTACACTTTCGAATGCCTACTCCAGGTAAGCCCTGCCGGACGACAATGCAGCAGCTGAGCTTAGACCTTACCCGTGTTTTTCCCAGCCGCCGATGAAATTTTCTTCGGCCATGCGTTTGAATTGTTTGCGGGCGGCCGTCTCGGTTTGGGCGATGCGAATGTCGCGTTCGAGCGGCGTGCGGCGGTTTGGCGAGAAGTCGGTGAGATAGACGACGTAGGCGGGGAACTCGGCCTTGTCCTCTTTGTTGGTTTTCCAGAGCAGAAGTTTTCGTACCATCAGATTGCCTTTCATCTGTTTTGTGTAAACCATGCGTTCGAGCAAGCTGGAAGGTTCGCCTGCTGGGTCCTCGGCGGCTTTTTCGGTCGCGGTCACGGGTGCTAATTCAGTTAGCTGGCGAATGTTGACGTCATCTTCGACAGCTTCTTTGTCGTCGCGGATCCGCACGAACTGCGGCGAGATCACACTAACGAGAGGCATACGCGAGAGTGCGTTATAGCGTTTGCCGTCCCACTTCAACACCATTCGATTAACGGGTCCGCCACGCGAAGACTCGGTGATCAGATCGAGGCACGACATCTCGATCACCGGGCCGGGCTTTATCATTTCGTACGCGACGTAATCGTTATTCACCGCGACGTAATCACTCGGCACGACGCTCTTCTTTAAGTCTGCCGCGATCGTTTTACGTTCTTCATCCGTAAACCCGCCACCGACGCGCGTCAGTTCGTGAAACGTGCCGTCGTTGCGCATCACCGCGACAAGCAGATCGTGCAGCAAGCCTTTTCGCTCATCGCTGCCTTCGCTATAACCGATGATCGCGACGTCGAGACTGTGCCGCAATTTTATCTTGTACCAGTTCGCCGCGTCGTGCTGCAGGACGATACCTTCGCTACCTTTGTCGATCACCCAATCGGCGAGCAGCTCGAGAATGTCGTCCGTCTTTTTTGTTGCGACGTGCTCGACCGAGTGAACGAGCTTGCCTCGCGCAAACCATTTGTCGAGTAGCTTGTAAGTTTCGGCGAGATTCCTAGGCGGGTTGCCATCGGCTTCGACAACGTCAAAGATCGCGACGCCGAGTTTTTTCATATCGTCCTCGGTCTTCGGATTGCGAAGAACGCTGACGACTTGGTGAATACGCAACCCCTTATAATTCTCAGCCTGCAGATATATCTCGCCGCCGAGAATGCACGATTTGACTTTCGCGGCTTTGAGCAGCCGTTCGCACTCGCCAAACGCGGGTAGATTCATCCGAACGGTCCCACCGGGGTTTACCGAGATAAGTTTTTCGCCATCGAAAAAGATCAGACAAAATTCGCCGTCGTATTTCCGCGTTGCAACGTAACCTCGACCCGCGTTTATTCGACTTACATCCTGCGCCGACACTGCGCGCATTTTTCCACCAAGCGTTCGCTTGTAATCCTGCGCCTTTGCATGAAGCGACGGGTCTGCAAGATGAATCACTTCGCCGAACGCGTAGTCGCCCTTTTTCTTAACGAGCCGCTTTTTGTCGAAGTCGAGATTCATTCGTTTAGCTAATCAAAATTCTTGCAAAAAAAAAAATTTCAAACAGGATGGACAGGATAGACAGGATGGCTGTTAAGCTGTGTCTTCATCCATATCCTGCGTATCCTGTTCATCCTGTTTTTTTCTTCGGTGGGGCGGTGTTCTTAACCGCCTCGGCACGCTTCAATTCCATATTCGACAACTGAAGCACGAGCAAATACGAGTCGCCCTTGATGCGGCCTTCGAGAAACGCGTTATACGGCCGGCCGCCACGCTGCATGATGATCGGCTTGTCACCTTTTTCGCCGCCGCGAATCAGCAGCAGCGAATTTCGTTCGTCGAGCTCCTTCGCCATGTCGTAGAGAAAGTCGAACGTTAAACCGTTGACGTGGATGAGCTGCCGCTTATGTGTAAACACGAAACGGTGCGCGGCTTCATCTTTCTTTATAAACTTACCCGTCCAACGCAGCGGAATGTCGCTGTTGATGTTCTGAGGCTCTTTTTGTCGCGCTCGTCGGTCGCGCAAGCTACCGTCGGGATTTGTGACAACCTCGTATTCGTCGACGAGATGAATAATGCCTTTTTTCGACACGTAAACCTTGGACGTGTCGGTTAGGTACATTCCAAATTCCTCGATGTTGATCTCAGGGTCATCGTTGACGAGCGCCTTGCCGAGAGCGTTCAGCGTCTTGCGTTTCTTTAGCAGAGAGTCGAGATCGTGGTTGATGTCGGTTTTTAGCAGTTTTTGGGTCGTGACGGGTTTATTCTTAGCATCGACGAACATAATGTCACGCTTCGGCATAACGGCCTCAAACGCCACGACCGCATCACGGCCTTTTGGATTGCTGATATTTATCGCCATAAGAATCTTTAACGCAAAGTCGCAAAGACGCAAAAGAAACCAAATCACTTAGTTCATGACTTTTGTGTTCACTTTGCGTCTTAGCATCTTTGCGTCTTTGCGTTGAAAATCTTCTGAACTCACATCAAATCAAAATCGATATCGTCACCTGAGATCTCTTCTTCTTCGAACGCATCGAGCCGCGCAGCTTGATTCAGCTTCGCAAACTGAAACCGCGCTTCCTTGCCGATGATCATAAACGCGTCGCCGCCATTTCCGATCATGAATGCGTTGTCATGTTCGGTGCCGCCGCGATAGCTGAACGGAAACGTATATATCAATCCGCCGGCGAGATGATCGAGCAGATAACGAATGTTGCCGTCTTCTTCAAACGGATCAACGACGTAAATGGATTTCACAACCTGCGAAAGATAATCTTCGACGGCAGCTTTTTTTAGCTTGTTTGCTTTGTTGAATGACGACTCGACGGTTTCGAGTTCCTTACCTTCGAGATTGACGGCTTTGAGCGTGTTGCGTTCGATGGAGTTGCCTTTTTCATCAAGCGTGGCGAGCGCGGTTCCGCCGACGTCGAGCAAAGTCTTGCCGTCCGCCGCGAGAACGAGAAGCTCAGCCGGATTGCCTTTCTCGTCAAACGCCTCGATCTCGATCGAACCGTAGATTTGATCGCGGTCGATCTTCCTGATCGAGACGGCAAACTCCGCGCCGTCGAGACTTAAAACTAGTGGCCGTGCCATGGAATTGATTTTATTTTATTTTGCAGAACGTGTCAGTAGCCCGCACGTAAGTAAGGGCGCCTATAGCATTACGGGCGCCCTCTCGAACGGTCGGGCTAAGGACACGAGGCTGTTGCCACGCGCAATTCAGTTCATACCCAAACTCTTCACCAAGAACGCATACATGTCAGCCTGCTGTTCGATGGCCAATGCCGTGGGCAAACCCGCGCCGTGGCCGCCACGCACTTGTATGCGAATCAAAACTGGCGCGTCGCCGGCCTGAGCGTGCTGCATCGCCGCCGTGTACTTAAATGAGTGAGCAGGGAATACGCGGTCGTCATGATCGGCCGTCGTGACAAGTGTCGGCGGATATTTCGTGCCGGGCTTTGCCTGATGATACGGCGAGTAGGCGTACATCGCCCTGAAATCGGCCGGGTCCTTCGTATAGCCGTAGTCGCTCGTCCACGCCCACCCGATCGTGAATTTATCGAAGCGGAGCATGTCCATCACGCCAACTTGCGGGATCGCGGCGCCGAAAAGGTCAGGGTGTTGATTGAGCACGGCGCCCACGAGCAAGCCGCCGTTCGAACCGCCTTGGATTGCAAGTTTCGGTGTCGAAGTGTAATTGTTATCGATCAGCCATTTGCCGGCCCAAGCAAAATCGTCAAAAGTATTCTGCTTATTCAACCGTGAGCCGCCTTTCCACCAATCTTTGCCGTACTCGCTGCCGCCACGGATACACGCGACCGCGTAAATGCCGCCCATCTCGAGCCACGCGACGCGTCCTACCGAGAAGCCCGGCGTCTGCGGAATGTTGAAACCGCCGTAACCATAAAGCAGCGTCGGGTTTGTCCCGTCTCGCTGCAAGCCTTTCTTATACGTTAGAAACATCGGCACGCGCGTGCCATCTTTACTGTTGTAGAAAACCTGCTTGACCTCGTAAGCCGATGAGTCGAATTTTACTTTGGCCTGTCGGAAGAGCGTGCTCTTGCCGGTTTTCATGTCGTAGCGAAAAATTGTCGGCGGGGCATTGAAACTTGAGTACGAGTAAAATGCCTCGGTGTAACTGCGCTTTCCGCCAAATCCACCGGCTGAACCGATGCCCGGCAATTTCACATCGCGGACAAACTTGCCGCTCGTTTCGTAAATTTTTATCTGAGTCGCGGCATCTTTGAGATAGTTGAGAACGAACTGGTTGTTTATAAAGCTTACGTTGCCGAGCGTGTCGGCAGATTGTGGAATGAGGTCGCACCATGCTTTGTCCTTCGCGAGCACATCCACCTTGACGATCTTGCCGCGCGGTGCGTCGTTATCGGTTTGAAAATAGAACACCGAACCATCATTGCCGAGGAAATTCCAGTCGTTCTCAAGATTCTCAATTAGCGGCATGATCGCGCCTTTTTGCGTCGCGAGATTTTTGAAATAGATCATATTCATCCGCTCGGTGCCTTTACCGACGTAGATGATGAGCCAGTTGCCGTCCTCGCTGATCTCGACGCTCGAAAAATATTCTTTGTTATCGGGGCGCTCGTAAACGACGTAATCTTCGGATTGTGGCGTGCCGAGTTTGTGAAAATAAACTTTCTGATAAAAGGTCTGCGCCTTTAGCTCCTGACCCTTTTCGACCGGCGGATAACCGGTGTAGAAAAAGCCCGAGTTATCTTTCATCCAGGCGTTTACGCCCTGACGATTCGGTGTGAGCGTGTCGGGCAGCAGCTTGCCCGTTGCCGTGTCCATTACAAACCACTCAGTGCGATCACTGCCTGCTTGTGAGACGCCATACGCCCACAACTTAGCGTCATCGGTAAATGATGAACCGCCTAATGCAGCCGTGCCATCGGCGCGGAGTTTGTTAGGGTCAAAGAAAATCGTGCCCGGATCGTTGATCGACTTCGCACGATACAAAACGCTCTGATTTTGCAAACCGTCGTTCTTTGTGTAGATATAAAAGCCATCGGAGATCTTTGCAGGGGCCGAGTAACGTTCGTAATTCCAGATCTCGGTGAGACGATTTTTTATCGCTTCACGCTGCGGAATTTTACCGAGATAATCGAAGGTGATCTTGTTCTCGGCCTCGATCCACGCGCGTGTCTCGGCCGACTCCGTGTCTTCCATCCATCGATACGGATCGGCGACCTTTACTCCGTGATAATCGTCAACCTGATCGCCGCGACGCGGTTTT
>JANOGL010000121.1:0-2435 GCA_031405985.1 Acidobacteriota bacterium
ACCAATATCGCTTTCGCCATTGAAAGAATTTTAACGCAAAGTCGCAAAGGGGCAAAGGCGCAAAGAAAAAGCAGTTAGGTAAGCGATGTCGGAGCGGTCTTACATCTAATGCTTTGCGTCTTGGCGGCTTTGCGTTGAAAAACTATCTTTCCTCGGCGCGGAGGTCGGTGTCGTCGGGCGTTGCTGTCGGTGAAGGTTTTGGGACGCTCTCGTCGTATTCGCCTTGCTCAAGAAAGCCGACGCTCGACGGTTTCCAGTAGCGGAAAAACGCTTTGCCATAGACATATTTTTCAGGGACGAGTCCCCACGAACGCGAGTCGAGCGAGTTGTCACGATTGTCGCCGAGGACGAAGTAATAATGCTTTTCGACAAGTTTGCTCGGCACGTTGGGCAGCGAGCTATTGTAGAGCGGGTCGAGGTAGTCTTCTTTTAATTGGATGCCGTTTACAAAAACGTTGCCGTTGCGAAGTTCGATCGTTTCGCCCGGAAGGCCAATCACGCGCTTGACGAAACTCTTGTCAGGATCGTCAGGATACCAAAAAACCACGATGTCCCCGCGTTCGATATGGCCCCAACTCACCGATTGAATTTTGTAATAAACGAGTTTGTTTACGAGCAGACGTTCGCCGTCGTGCAGCTGCGGCAGCATCGACGTGCCCTCAACGACGACCGGTTGAACGAAGAAGACGCCGAAGAGAATAAAGACGACGATGATCAAAAAGATGTCGCGGAGCAATTTAAAGCTCTCGGTCCACAGCCCTTGTCGCGATTCGCGGCGAAGCTCGGTGACCTCGATTCCGCCGTCGTCGCTCGCGGAAACGAAGCCAAACTCCGATTGGTTTTTCTTCTTCAAATCGAACATAATCAGGCTGTTTACCAAACTCGGCCGAAGCGCGTCTCGTCCGGTGGCAAGCTTTATAATCCGCCTATTGCGCGCAGTTTGTCAACGCAATTATGAACGAACAAATTCGCTCACTTTTTCTCGCCGCCCAACATTACACGTATCTCAACAGCGCGGCCGTCTCGCCGATGCCCGCGACCGCCGTCAAGGCCGTAATTTCGCAGCTTATGGATGTCGCCGGCGGCGGAATGCTCGGTTATCAAAACTGGGTTGATACGAAAGATCGTGCACGTGAACTTGTCGCGCGTCTTATGAATGTTCGAGCAGATCAGGTCGCGTTCACGCGAAACACGTCGGACGGATTTTCGTCGATCGCTGCCGGTATCGATTGGAAACCGAGTGACAACATCGTTAGTTTCGAGGCTGAGTTTCCTGCAAACTTTTATCCATGGCGGCGTGTTCGCGACGAATTCGGCGTTGAACTGCGGCTTTGTCCCGAACGCGAGGGCCGCATCGACATGGATGAATTCATCTCGCTGATCGACTCGAACACAAAGGTCGTGGCAATCAGCGCCGTGCAATACGCGTCGGGCTTTCGCGCCGATCTCGAACGAATTGGCCGCTCCGCTCGCGAGGCGGACGCGCTGTTTTGCGTCGATATTATTCAAGGGCTTGGTGCGATGGAATTTGATCTTCCCGCGCAGTTTGTAGATGCCGCGTGCGCGGCCAGTCATAAGTGGCTCTGCGCGCCGGAAGGGTGCGGAATCATTTATCTCTCGGATCGCGCACGTGAACGTGTGAAACCGACGCTCGTCGGCTGGATCAGCGTAGAAGAGCCGTGGAACTTTGCCGATCGCGAGCAAAATTTCAAATCGACAGCACTGGCTTGGGAAAGCGGAACCGGCCCCTCGGCCTTGTTTTACGGCCTCGAACAAAGCTTAAAACTTCTCATCAATACCGGTATTGGGAACATCGAGAGTTATTTGAGCGACCTGTCCGATCAGTTATGCGATGCGGTTGCCGGGAAAAACTTTGATATTGTAAGCTCGCGCTCGCCGGGTGAAAAGTCGGCGATCGTCTGTATAAAGAGCCGCAACGGACTATCGCCAAACCAAATCGCCTCGCAACTCGAGCGCAAAAAGATCATTGTCAGTCCGCGCGGCGATCGGCTGCGTATCGCGCCGCATTTCTACAATAATTCTGCTGATATTGATCGCCTGATCGAGGCTTTGCCGTAAAGACAAACTACTCGCCGAGCAGTCGTTCGGGTTGAATGTCGGGCGTAAAACCGTCGAGATTCAGCCGCGTCATGCCGCCGGCGTCGGTAAATGCCGTTGCAGCGGCACGTCTTCGCGTCCGAAGTAGAAAGTAGACAAATCCGGTGATCAGGCCGCCAACAATCGAGATCCCTATACCTATAACAATCACGAAAACGGTCGATAAGAAGAGGTCGGCGGTTGTCAGCACAAACGCTCGTTCGGCCGAGATGCGAAACGGATTATCGCCAAGCCATTGTACTTGCTTTTCGTATTTGACCTGATCGAGCAGGGCGTTAGCCGCGTCCTCGTCCGCTCCGTCAAAAACAAACGCGTTG
>JANOGL010000124.1:0-11638 GCA_031405985.1 Acidobacteriota bacterium
TAACGCGTTTGCCCGAGCATGAGCGACGAGATCGCCGCGGTCTGACCGACCGGCAGGCCGGAAAGCAGGTCGGCGATACCGTCCCACCAAAGTTCGATCATAGCGGCGTGCGGCCGACTCGAAAGCGTCGCCATTATCTCGGCGAAATTCTCATCATCTCGCAACAGCCCGTAAGTTTCCGCCGTCTTCAGGATTGCGTTCTGTTCGGCCCTTCCTATCCTTCCATCTACCCAAGCGACCTCGATCATCGGCGTCAGCATCAGCACATATGCTTCGTCCGACGTCCTGCCCGTAATCTGTAGCAGGTTCCGGATACGTCTGGCGTAGCCGGTGAATTGTCGTTCGTTAATTGATTGTTTTCGATATTCCGCTATTCCTTGCGTTAAGAAATTGTTCATTTTTGCAATACTCCTCTGTTTTGAGCCTGCAAATACAAAAAGACCTCTTGCAGACTAAAGCCGCAAAAGGTCTCGATATTTCCCAACCCACCGGTTCGCTTGGCTATTTTGCGAACGTATTGACGATGTGGTGGACCTCTGAACAAACAGAGGTTTCTACTCCCCTAACTAAATTGCAATGTGACAGTAACGAAACGCTATGAACTTGTCAAGTTACTCTCCGACGGATGAAAAACTTCTTCCGGTGTTAGATAAACATTTCCCCGCTTCTGACACTCGGCGTTCTACCGTTGTTTGATCCATAACAATCTGTTAATTTTCTATAAACAATCAAAAAGAAACGCATTAAAAAGATGAAAACACTAATCAAAAACGGCCGGGTTGTTGCCGCCGTTGACGACTACAAAGCAGATATTTTTATTGACGGCGAGACTGTCACGACCATTGGCAAGACGCTTTACAGAGAAGTATAAGAGGGTTCACTTAATTTTGATTTCCAGAAATGACGCTGGGTCAATATTATCCAAGGCTTCGCAGATTGCGGTGGCGTTTTCACGGATTCGCGGCCAGGATGTTGAGGACAGGACTAATATAGAAATGTCTCTGCCCGTTAAGTTTTGTTGATATTTTAGGTTTTGGTCGGTTGTGACGATAACGTCGAAGTCATCAGCTTCGGCTGCTGCGATGAGGTCTCCATTTTCAAGTGTTTGCCAGCCGCGTTCGTAAGCAGTAGTGATCGAGTGATCGGGCAGAAGTTTTCGAAGTGGAACCGGCGTCCCGTGATCGAATAAAATTTTCATGCAGCTTTTTTGAGTTCCTCGATCTCGTGATCCAAAACAGCGAGTATTTGTTCACGTTTCACTCCGGGAAACCACTCTAAGAATTGATCAATGGATACACCGTCTTTGAAATTTTCAAACAATGTGGAAATCGTTACGCGAGTATCGCGAAATAACCATTCGCCGCTGACTTTTGCCGGATTTCGCTCAATGGCCATTTCGTAAGTTAAATTTTCCATGAAGATATAATAACCTAGATCAATTGAGATGAAAACAATTTTACTTTTTACAAATCACCGAAGTATTGAAGAAAACTCTTTGTCTCTATGAACTCAGTGGTTAATTTATTATGAAAACACTAATCAAAAACGGACGGGTTGTTACTGCGGTTGACGACTATCACGCGGATATTTTTATTGACGGCGAGACTGTGACGACTATCGGCAAGCGGCTCGATATGGAGGCGGATGTTGTGCTGGACGCGTCGGGGAGGCTGGTGATTCCCGGCGGGATCGATCCGCATACGCATATGGAGCTGCCGTTTGGCGGGACGCAAGCGTCGGACGATTTTTTTACCGGGACGCGCGCCGGCGCGTTTGGCGGGACGACGACGATCATTGATTTTGCCGTACAGACGAAGGGCGAATCGATGACCGCGGGCGTCGATGCGTGGCACAAAAAGGCCGAGGGCAAAACGTGCATCGATTACGGGTTTCATCTCATCACGACCGAGTTTGAGGACGGCGACGAGAAGGAGATGTATAAGTTGATGGACGAGGGCATTACGTCGTTCAAGCTGTTCATGGCGTATCCGGGCGTGTTTTTGGCGGACGACGCGACGATCTTTCGGGCAATGTCTGCGGCGGGAAAACACGGGGGCCTCATCTGCATGCACGCCGAGAACGGTATCGTTATCAACGAGATCATCAAACGCTTTCTAGCCGACGGCCGAACCGCCCCGAAATATCATGCTCTCACTCGCCCGACCATCGCTGAAGCTGAAGGTGTGCATCGCGCAATCGCGATTGCCGAAATGGCAGAGTCGCCGGTTTACATTGTCCATCTTTCGTGTACGGATGCGTTGAATCAAGTAAGACAGGCGAGAGATCGGGGCATTCCGGCGTTTGCCGAGACGTGTCCGCAATATCTATTTCATTCGATCGAAGATTACGGCGACGGTTGGGAAGGTGCGAAATACGTCATGACGCCGCCGCTGCGTGAAAAGCACAATCAGGACGAACTCTGGAAAGGCCTGAAAATGGACGATTTACAGGTCATCTCCACCGACCATTGCCCGTTCTGCATGAAGGAGCAAAAGGAACTGGGCAAAGATGATTTCTCCAAAATTCCCAACGGCGCGCCCGGCGTGGAAAACCGCATGTCGCTCATCTACAACGGCGGAGTTGTCGAGAACAGAATTTCTCTGAATCGATTTGTCGAGCTAACATCAACAGCGGCGGCAAAGTTGTTTGGCCTCTTCCCTAAAAAAGGCACGATCGCCGTCGGCTCCGACGCCGATATCGTTATCTTCGACCCCGAAAAAGAACACACCTTTGGCGTCGATAACGAACATATGAATGTCGATTATTCCTCATACGAAGGCTGGAAAATGAAGGGCAAGGTCGAGACCGTCCTTTCACGCGGCCGTGTCGTTATCGAGAATGGAGAACATAAGGGCAAGGCCGGCGACGGGCGGTTTTTGAAACGCGGCGAGTGCGTCAATGTTTAGAGGTTTTTCAAATGAAACAAATCATATTATTAATATTCGGGATTCTCTTTTCGTCGCTTGTCGCCGAGGCTCAAATCTATCGCATTGCCGAGATGAATGTCGAACAAATCGAACGGCTCGACAAAGCAAAAACTGTCGTCATTCTGCCGGGCGGAATTGTCGAAGAACACGGCCCTTTTTTGCCGACTTTCACCGACGGTTATTGGAATGAACAATTGACGAGGGAATTAGCCAAAGCGATTGCGGCAAAACCGGGCTGGTCGGCGGTGATTTTTCCAACGATTCCTTTAGGCAACAGCGGAGCGAACGACATCGGCGGAAAATTTTCTTTTCCCGGAACTTATGCCGTGCGCTTTGAAACGCTTCGCTCAATTTTTATGGATTTGGCGACAGAATTGGGCGAACAAAAATTCAAATGGGTTTTTGTAATTCATGGACACGGCGCACCGAATCACGTTCGCGCGCTTGACCAAGCCGGAGATTATTTTCGAGATGTTTACGGCGGGCGAATGGTGAATCTGACGGGGCTTTTGCCGGTCGGCGCGGCTTGGGACGGAAAGAAAACTGACGCGCAACGCAAGGAAGACGGCTTGCCGATTCACAGCGGAATGGACGAAACCAGTATGATGCTTGCCTTACGTCCCGACCTCGTTAATCCAAATTATAAAAACGCGAAACCGTTTGCGAGCGACAAAATGGAAGATTTGATAACTATTGCCCAATCGAAAGATTGGCTCGGCTATTTCGGCTCGCCGCGTCTGGCAAACCGCAAGCAATACGCGAATGGTTGGCAGATAGCGTTGAACGAAGCATTGAGTTTCGGCTTAAAAATTCTCGATGGTTTGGACGACCGAACAATCCCGCGCTTCGCCGACGAGATGCTGAAAAGCCCGCCTGATGTTGCGCTCGATAATGCTTCTTTGAAACACGAAGCCGAAATACGACTGAAACAAGATGCCTGGTTGAAGAAAAAGAAGTTTAAATAGCAAATCCCTCATCATCGAAAACGGCGAGCACAAAGGCAAAGCCGGAGACGGGCAATTCCTAAAACGCGGCGAGTGCGTAAAGATCTAACCGTGCGTCGCGTCGGCGCTTTCCGCGTCGGATTCTGATTCGGCAGGTGTTTTTGTAAAGCCCGAAATATTCCAACGGCTGTCGATGTTCTTGAACATCCGCAGGCTGTCAAAGAACGCATTCTCGCCGCCGCCACCCAGCTTCGAACCGCTCTGCCCCGCACCCTTTGAGGCGCTTTGACCTGCACCCTTTGAGGCGATTTGACCTGCACCCTTTGATGAGCTCTGCCCCGCGCCCTTTGAGGCGTTCTGCCCCGCGCCCTTCGAGCCGTTTTGATCGGCGAGTTCCATGCTATTAGATCCTAATGAACGCTCATAGTCGTCGTTGTACATAAAAGGCATATATCGTCGTTTTGATGTGAGCATCGAGGCCGCGCCGGCATCGAGGCCGGGGGCCACAGGCATTGAGGGTTGCGGAACTGAAACCTCTGGATCCTCGAACGGACGCAGAGTCACTTTGCCCAAATATCGCTCCAGGAACCGGCTCCAGTTACGTCCCGCGCCTACTGCGACGAACTGAAGACGTTTATAGTACTTTTCAGACTCGATGTACGTGACGTAAGACCAGGGAAAAAAGAGCGATATTCCATTGGAATACTGATACTCGCCCCCGCTAAAACCACTGAGAATCACTACGTTGTTGAGCTCGCTGAGAACCCGGTCGCAACTTTCCACCACCTTGCCCAAAATCTCGCCTACGTCATGGCTGAGGTCACGTGTGAGCGAAACGCACTCGGCTCGGAGAAGTTCGCAAAAGTCGCCAAGATCCACATTTTGATCGTACATGTATGCCTGGCATTTCCAATGCGCCTGAAGCACCGCCCGTTCCATGTGCCGATAAACGGCGCTATTCGAGTCTTTAAAGCACTCAAGAAGAACGTCTGCTAATTTTTCGAATTCGGTGTTCAGTCCATCAAGCTTCGCCAGGTTCCACGCGGCCATATCGACCGAGGCACCACCGACCGTAAACGAATCCTGGCTCTTTATGAATTGGGTGACAAAGCGCTCTGCGACCTCATTATCGTCAAGCGGCGTCATATTTCGCGCAAGCGACCCGAGTATCTTTGCGTACGTCCAGCCGGCACTGGGAACGCTGCCTTCGGACGCGATCATTGTTTTTGCGGTTTTTTTGTACTGATAACCGACTTCGAGCATGCTCATTACACAGCTGTCAAAGCCCAAAATGTCGAGCGGCTGACCGAGCAACACCGTTGATCGGCGTCGATCTACATCCAGGTCAGAATCGAACCTATGGTTCTTTTCATATTTCAAATCGAGATCATGAGTTTTGTCCGCCAATTCATCCTTGGTTCGTGTGAGCCTATCGACCAGCAAGAACATATCTTCCATGCGCATCGTTTTGCCGGACGTCTCATCCTTAAACAAACCCAGATCATTGAACCCTAACGAATGGCCCGAAAATATGAGCCCATATTTATCCGCCCGACGGCCAACCGTATTCACGCACCAGTCAACGAAATTCAATACCGACCTGTAATCGGCAGCATTCTCATTGCGTTTTGGCTCGACGCGGTAAAGCTTGTCTTCCACATTAAACGAACGAAACTGTTTCGGGTTGGCGCTGTCTGAGAAATCACAGTAAAGAGTCGGGATCGATGCCGAGCTTCCGTCAAAGTAAACAAACAGGTTTGTTCCATTGCCTTCTTCGCCCGCGACCCCTTTTATTTGCTCCATTGCGTGAGCCATATCAACACTCAGGTTGTTATCGCCCGCCAGGTAGATCATTATCGTCCATTCTTTGTTGCTCATACAAGAAACCTCCGCGTGTTACGCGACAAAAATTTTCTGTGGGCGTTTGTTCAATTCCCGGTGAGTGAAAGAGGGGCAATTTCGCTTGATTTCTTACACTATAAGCTAAAATCGATTTTCCGCAAAGCCTTTTTGGCTTTTGTTCGGAAAAAAAGTGTGGGAGATGCCGCGCTGTGTGAGGCAGGATATTAAATCAGCGTCTGCTTCGGGCTTGCCTGTCTATTTTCAGAAAGGCTTGCCTTTCAATCGCCTCGCATTTCGGCAGCGGCAAGCCGCCAAATTTATCTAGCTTAAACGGAGGAGCAAGCTCCTATGGAAATAGAGCGGCAAGCCGCCGTTGTTTGTCAGACTCCCCCGGCATTTAGCGTCGAGGTTCGAGAATAATCTCGCGGGCGAGCCTGTCCTGCAGCACCTCCCGGATCTCGAGACGTTCCTTGTATCCCTGCATTTGTTTTGCGTCGTTCCCGACGACCTGTTGGGCAAGGTTATCCGCCTTTGCCTCATTTGCCTCCATCGTGGCGAGGTCTTTGTATTCGGTCATCAGCAGCACGTTAAAATCGCCAGCACCGTGAGCCTCGGTCGTCAGAACCTTGTATGAAAGTATCAAGCCTTCTTTTTTCGATGCTTCCTGACTTCGCTTCCAGTCGGTTGCGAGGTAGTTGAGATAGGCCGAGTCCATGCCGGGCTTGATCCGAATGAACGCCACATTCCAAACCGAGCCGTTTCGATACGGCCGGCTGACCTGTGCATAAACGACGGCGCTCACGGCTAGCAAGATAACGACGAGGAAGCAAACGAACATATTTTTGTGTTTCATATTTTTTCTCCTTATTTTTGTAATCTGGACGGAGAGCTTCCTCGATTTAATCCAAGTCACGAATAGCTCCCTCTATCCTCACTAAACGAAAACGCGCCGCAAAAAGGGTCACGAGGGCGGCAAAAATTTCAAAATTGAATTGTTTTGCACTATACTCACTATATTCAGTGCCGCGCTGATTAAATGCAAAATTCGACTTCGCATCAGATTTCGCTGTTGCTTGACCGTTGGAATCACGGCGACAAGCTTGCGCTCGAACAGCTGATGCCCCTCGTTTACGACGAGCTTAGGCTAATGGCGCGCGGCGCCCTGCGACGACGACCCGATCAGTCGCTGCAAACGTCAGATCTCCTTCACGAAACGTATATCAAACTCGCAGGTCGTGACGAGCACGATTGGAAGAATCGAGCCCATTTTTTTGGCGTTGCGGCAACGGCGATGCGGCACATTCTGGTTGATTATTCTCGCTCGAAGATCGCCCAGAAGCGCGGCGGCATGCAGGAGCGAAGGTCATTGACCGACAGCGTTGCAGATACAGGCGGCCAGTCGATGCAGGTCGTTGCTCTCGAGGACGCGCTCAAGATGCTCGCAGAACTCGATGAGCGCAAGTGCCGCATCGTCGAACTCAAGTTCTATGGCGGCCTGACGAATGAAGAGGCGGCCGAGGCTCTGGCCATCTCAGTCGAAACGGTAAAACGCGATTGGCGATTTGCACGAGCGTGGCTGCTGCGTGAGCTGGATGGTGGCAGTGAATAATGAACTGCCGTTGGTTTACAAAGGCCGTTTCAAAACTGAGGTTTCTTCGGGCTTGCCCGTCTATTTGCGGAAAGGCTTGCCTTTCCGGCGCCGTTAAGAAAATGGTAGCGGCTTGCCGCCGAACAACGATTATCAATAAATTGTTTGCCATTACGGTCCGCCGGCGGCAAGCCGCGAAGAATTCTCAGCTTATCGGAGGAGCAAGCTCCTCCGCAAATAGAGCGGCAAGCCGCTGCTCTTGACCCTTTTTTTTAGCTTTTTACGTTTATTGCTAGTAGAGGCACATGAATAAAGCCCGATTTACACAACTCGAAGATATTTACCGTGCGGTGGTCGGCCAGCCCCCGAAGAATCGCGCGCAGTTCATTATCGATTCGTGCGGTGACGACAACGAGCTTCGTAGTGAGATCGAATCGCTGCTGAGTTACGACGAACTCAATTCACAGTTTCTCGACAGTTCACCCGAAATGCTGATTGCGGAAGCTTTTGGAAACGATGATGAAAAGCGCGAGCCGATGAAGCGCGAGATCAGTCACTATCGGATCGAGCGGCTAATCGGCGAAGGCGGCATGGGCAAGATTTATCTAGCCGAAGATATCAAACTCAATCGCCGCGTTGCTTTAAAAGTGTTGCCCGACGCGCTCGTTGGCGACAAAGACCGGCTGCGACGATTAGAGCGCGAGGCGCAAGCTGCGTCAGCGCTAAATCATCCAAACATTCTCACCGTGCACGAATTCGGGGACGACGGCGGAATTCACTTCATCGCTACCGAATTTGTCGATGGCGAAACTCTGCGCGACAAGATCCGCGACATCGACACCAAAGAAGCGCTGGATATCGCGATGCAAATCGCATCGGCACTCTCGGCCGCGCACGAGGCCGGCATCACGCACCGAGACATAAAGCCCGAGAACATAATGATCCGCAGCGACGGTTACATTAAGGTTCTCGATTTCGGTTTAGCAAAGGTAAAAGAATCCGATACGACGGCCGGCTCCGAAGACCAAACAAAAGCTCTGCTGAAAACCGAGCCGGGCTCGATCCTTGGCACAGATGCCTATATGTCGCCAGAACAAGCTCGCGGCAAAAAGGTGGATGCTAGAAGCGACGTCTGGAGCCTCGGCGTTGTCGTTTACGAAATGCTCTCAGGCGAGCGTCCGTTCACAGGTGAATCGCGCGCCGACATCATCGCTGCGGTGATCAAGAGTGAACCGCGACCGATCGCCACTCTTAATCGCAGCCTGCCGCCCGAGACCGATTGGATAATGCAAAAAACGCTTTCCAAAGACATCGAGGCGCGTTATCAAACCGCAAAAGAACTTCGTGCCGATCTTGCGAAGTTAAAAGATCAGATCGCGATCGACGAAAAGGCCGGCGTGTTTGTCGGAAGACACGCCACATCGGATCCGGTTCATTCAACCGTCGGCAGCAGAATTCACTCGACGCAAGACGTCGATCAAGCTACAAGCTATGGGCAAAAACGTCGAACGGGCTTTGCCTCGTTATGGCCGACCGCTGCATCGGGCATTTCGGACGCACCGTTATTGAGCAGACTGCTTTATCCAATGTTCGGCGTTGTTTTGCTCGCGGCAATCTCCGTCGGCGCGTACTTTGCGTTTTTCAAGGCCGTTGACAGCGGAGGAATCGACTCGATCGCCGTGCTTCCGTTTGAAAATATCGGCGGTAACGGCGAATTGGCTTACATTTCAGACGGCATGAGCGACGCCTTGATCGACCGGTTTTCCCAGCTTCCGCAGCTAAAGGTCATATCGCGAAATTCGAGTTTTAAATTCCGCGGGGCGAATGTCGATGTGCGCGATGCTGCGTCGCAGCTTGGGGCACGCGCCGTAGTCACGGGCAGCGTACAAAGGATCGGCGACGACATCGTTGTTCGCGTCGACGTCGTTGACGCCGAAAATGACCGTCAGCTTGGGGGCGGTCAATATCGGCGAAAAGCGAGCGACATTGAAGAAGTCCGAAACGACATCGTGAAAGCAACCGTCGAACAGATCAAGGTCAAACTTACCGATGGCCAATCGCAGCGGCTGACTGAAAGAAATACCGAGAACTCCGAAGCCTATCGCTACTACCTCAACGGACTTTTATCGCTCGACGGAACGCCGAGCGGATACGAGAAGGCGCTTACTTTCTTTGAGAAAGCTGTCGAGATAGATCCCGGATTTGCTCTTGCCTACGCCGAGATCGCATGGGTTTATTGCCAGAAGGCTCTCGCCGATGACGACCCGAGCAGATCGATGCCAAAGGCGAAAGCCGCCGTCGACAAGGCTCTCGCTCTCGATAATGAATCTGCAAAAGCTCACTCCGTGCGCGGGACCGTGTATGAATACGATTTCGATTGGGTAAACGCGGAGCGAGAGTATAACCGCGCGATCGAGTTGAGCCCAAACATGGACTTTGCGCGTAACAATTACGCGTTCTTTCTATCGGTGCTCGACCGGCAGGACGAAGCACTCGCGCAGCTCGAGGAACAGCGAAGCCGCGATCCGTTAAATCAGCGGATGCACTTTCTTCAAAAAGGCATCGTGCTAATTCAGGCGCGGCGGTTTGACGATGCGCTTGAGGCATACAGAGAAGCTCAGGCTGTCGAGCCGTCGAATGAGATTCCGAAATTCGCGTTGGGATACGCGTATGCAGGCAAAGGGCTGAATAACGAGGCCATCACGTATTACCGAAGCGCGATTGCCGAACTCGGCGGCGAAGAAAAATACAGCCAGCCGCTCGTGTACCTCGCGATCACCTATGCAAAGATGCCGGACAAACGAGACGAGGCACGCGCGATCCTGACGCGGATCGAAAACATGAACGAGTATGTTTCCCCGGCCCTGCTCGCTGCAGTTTACACGGCACTCGACGACAACGACAAAGCGATGGAATTGCTCGAACGCGCCTATCTCAGACGCGATCTGCTGCTGCGTTATATCAAGACGGGTTATGAATACAACGGCCTCCGCAACGATCCGCGTTTCGTCGATCTGATGCGAAGAGCGGGTTTGGCTCAATAATTCCGGTAAGGTATTTTTACAGATTACGCTTCAGGTTATGAAACGCTACCCGACTTGCGCTCGCATTCGCTCCCGGTTTGGCGGCTCTGTTGCGCCGTGCGATAATGCGTCTTCGAAATTACTAAGGTGAAACAATGAAAAACACATTTCTGAGCTTGTTACTAATTTTTGCTGCTGCGACGCCTGCTTTTTCGCTAGGTTCGTATGACGTCATCATCCGCGGCGGTATGGTTTATGACGGTTCGGGCGGCAGGCCGGTTAAGGCCGATGTCGGCATCGTCGGCGACAAAGTTGCGAAGATCGGCAACCTTTCAAAGGCGAAAGCTGAGGTCGACGTTGATGCAACAGGCCTTGCGGTCGCCCCGGGTTTTATAAACATGCTGTCGTGGTCAACTGAGTCATTTTTGGTCGATCGGCGTTCGCTTGGCGAGCTAAAACAGGGCGTGACGACGCAGATCATGGGCGAAGGCTGGTCGATGGGGCCGCTCAATGACCGCATGAAAAAGCAGATGAAGGACGATCAGGCTGACCTGAAATTCAGTATCGAATGGACGACGCTGGCTGATTATTTAACTTATCTCGAACGACGCGGCGTGTCGCAGAATGTCGCTTCGTATATCGGCGCGACGACGATCAGAATGTACGTGCTCGGCGAAGCGGACGTGCAGCCTAACCCTGCTCAGATGCAGCAGATGCGCGATCTGGTCGAAAAAGAAATGCGCTCCGGCGCTCTTGGTATCGGTTCGTCGCTGATCTACGCGCCGGCGTTTTATGCGAGCACCGAGGAGCTCATCGAGCTCTGCCGGACAGTGGCGGAATCAGGCGGCATGTACATTTCGCACATGCGCAGCGAGGGCAACACGCTTCTCGAAGCAATCGACGAGCTGATCCGGATCGCGACGGAAGCCCGGATCCCTGCCGAGATTTATCACCTCAAGGCCGCCGGCGCCGCCAACTGGCCAAAGATGGTGGAAGCCATCGCCAAGGTCGAGGCCGCCCGCGCCGCCGGGATCCGCATCACGGCCGACATGTACGCCTATCCTGCCGGAGCGACCGGTCTGGACGCCTCCATGCCGCCCTGGGTTCAGGAGGGTGGGCTGCAAGAGTGGCGAAGGCGGCTTCAGGACCCTTCGGTCCGCAGGCGCGTGAAGCAAGAGATGACTCGCCCGACCAATGAATGGGAGAACCTGTACCTGCTGGCAGGCTGCGTCAAATTGGAGCCCCCCAAACCGCCGCTGGTTGAAACCGTCGGCCAGCACATCATGACGGGAATTCCAGTGCAGGCGCCCGGCG
>JANOGL010000139.1:0-3417 GCA_031405985.1 Acidobacteriota bacterium
GTTTCATCGGTCGACCGCCACTGCAGGAGTGCAATCCGGGGTTCACGTTTGGCGGCCCGATAATCAAGAACAAACTTTTCTTTTTCAGCTCTTACGAGTATAACAACGTCTTTGACACTACCGTCCTTGATGCGTGGACACCCGTATCGGGAGGTAGTTCGAGTTTTACTCTTCCCGCTCCGAACCATCCCGCGACCGGTACGTTTCTGGTATCTGCAGGGACTTGTCCTACCGGTTTTACATGTCCGGCGGTCACTGTTGGCAACTATTTGCTTCCGACCGCCACGCCGGCAATAAACCACATACTCACTAATAGGGTTGATTGGAGTATATCTAAGAGCCAGAGCTTTGTTTTTTCATGGCAGCTCGGCCGTTCAAATGACCTTCGTGCCTTTAGCGGCACCAATCGAATTGCGGACTCGATAATTGGCCGCATCCGAAATACGGATGGCTATAATTTCACGCATAACTGGTTCGCTGGCAACAAGGTCAACCAAGTCCGAGTCCAGTACTCAAAGCTGGACCCGAGTTCCAGTCAGGCTGCCGGTTCGTTGTCGCCTGCGGTCCTCGTAACTTTTACGCCTCAGGGAACACAAGTCTTCGGCTCGACATCGAATTCGTCGGATCGAAAAGAGAATCGCTGGCAAGTCCAGGATACATTTAGCTTGGTTCGCGGAAGTCGAACCTGGCGCTTCGGTTTCGATTTTCATAACGTTGACACCACATTCCTTGACAGGTTCGATACAACAGGCACGTACACGTTTGGCAGCTTTTCGTTCTTTGCCGGCGGCGTTCCGACGAGGCTTCAGCAAAATTTCGGCGGCACATCGTCATTACAGAATAAGTATGTGGGAGGATTCATTCAGAACGACTGGCGCGCGAGGTCAAATCTAACGTTGAATTTCGGCCTCCGATACGAGCGTGAAACCGTCCTTGATGACAAGAACAACTGGGGCCCGCGAGTGGCCGTAGCTTGGGATCCTTTCAAGAAGGGCACAGGTGTGATCCGGTTCGGCGCCGGAGTCTTCTACAACCGTGTTCTGCTCAGAACTATTGATGATTACACCGGCGACTTGACTACGGTGCGTCTAGATACTAACAGTGTTCCTCTTCCGGCCGGCAGCACCTTTAGCACGGACGCACTTCGGAGGTCGCTTGCTGCCCTTTTTCCAAATGCAGTCACGTTGGATACCAGGCTCGCCGTGACAACCACTGCGGGACAAACGTTCAGTGTTCGGGAGCTTACACGATCAAGCACTGTTTTCCGAAGCCTGTCGCCCGACCTGGTTATTCCCAAGAGCTACCAGGTGAATCTCGGCTTTGAAAGAGAAGTCGCCAAAGGCATGGTGTTTGAATCCAATGTAACCTTTAATCGCACAGTAAACCTGTGGCGAGAGACAAATCCGAACGCTGCGGTGCTCCCGAATGGATTGACTGATCGTAGTGGCGACGGCCGTATTACATATACCGATTATCTGCTTGGCATCACGACTGGAACCAATCGGTTTTTCATGGGTAGTCCTGTCGCCGGCGGAACGCATGATGGAAGCCAGACTTCGGCCGCGGCCTGTACTACCGCTACGACTCTCTGTTTCGTCAACGTAAACACTACGTCAACGACGTTTCCCTCGGGCGGATGCGCCACGGCGGCGCCGAATACGGCGTACTGTCGGGCTATTGCAGCACTAAATCCGCTACGACCTCCGGCATTGTTCGCCCAATTCGGACAGGAACAACTTGAAACTGTGACTTCGATCGGAAATAGCCGATACATAGGGGCCATCTTTGAACTACGAAATCGGTACAGAAAATTCAGTAATGGATTCGGGGGATCATGGCGGCTTTCTTACACACTGTCCCGCCTGATGGACGACGGAATTGTTAATACGTCCGATCCGACCACGCCGGGCGATTTTCGCGGCGACTGGTCACGCAGTCTCGCAGACAGAACACATCGTTTCTCGGTTACAGGAACGATTGATACGCCAAGCTGGATGGGCAAACTGAGAATCTCGCCATTATTTCGCTATGGATCGAGTGCCCCATTCAATCTCTCGTCGGGCGGAGTAGATCGTAACCTTGATGACATTAGCAACGACCGGCCAAACTTCGTGGGCAACATCGACGACATTCGCTGGCGTATCTTCTCGTCGAGTCCCTTTCCCGGCGTACTCGCCAGTCAACTCTCTTTAGCCCCTTTGGGCAGCCCGGGCACTTTGCCGCGTAACGCCGGCAAAGGCCCGACGTTGTGGCAATTTAATTTAAACTTCACGCGTGAATGGAAAATTAGCGAGCGATTTAGGCTAAGGCCGTCACTTGAAATCACAAATCCATTTAATATGCGTGTCTTTAGTTATGGCTCGAATTTTATCAATTTCGATAACCTTTCGCTGTGTACGAGTGGGGGCACTTTGACCACTGCACAACAGCAAACATGCGACGGATTCGTTGCTCCAACGCGAACAGCTACACATCGCAGAATGAGGCTTGGAATAAGATTAGACTTTTGATCGAAAAAGGAACGATAGAGTGGCCGCCATTGATTTTGGCGGCCTTTTTATTGTAAACGCAGTGCTTTGAGAGAATTTTGGTGACGACTAACGTTTGTCTGTGCTAGATTTAAATCGTTGAACAAGTTTGTTCAACCCACGTTTCCTTCGTTATGAATCAGGTTATAGCTGACCCGCAGGTACCGATTACCGAGACGACAATCGAGTCTTTGTTGCTCGACGCCGACCTGTTTGTAAAGTACTCGTCGCCGGAGAAGGCGTTTGACCTGCTGAGAACATCGCTTGAGCGCTCGCCGCGCTCGATTGCGCTGCGCGAGAAGATGCGTGACATCTGCGTCAAGCAAAAAAATCTGAACGAGGCCGCCCGGCAGTGTTTGGCGTTGGTCAGCTTGTATATCGCCCGCGAAGATTTCGATCTCGCATACGACCGTCTGCAAGAGGCAAAGCTGCTCGATCCGCGAATATCGGTCGCACCGGGCCTCGAAGCGATTCGCCGTGCACGCCGTCCTGATTTTGCGCTGGAGCGCGACCGTTCGCCGCAGATGGTGCGAACCGATGTCACGTTCGCAGGCAATCTTGCCTATGTAAGTGTTTTTGACGCCGTTCAGGTGATCGAGAATTCGAAGATGACCGGCCTGCTCGTCATTAAATCCGACTTGCATCTTGCGAACGTAGCCTTTAACGAGGGTAAGATCGTCGACGCCGAGTGCAACGGCCACAACGGCGTGATGGCGTTTCGCGAGATCATCGAGATCAACAGCGGGACATTTGAATTCTCGACCTCGGCAAAGGAGTTCCCCGTCGTCATCACCGTCTCATCCAACACAAATTTCCTCCTCGACGTCCTCACCGAGCTAGATCACGAACGCGCCGAAAAGCAGGGCCTTCGCAATGTCGGCAGCGAGAT
>JANOGL010000149.1:0-4717 GCA_031405985.1 Acidobacteriota bacterium
ATTATGTCTTTGCCACGGAAGTCCATCGGATTAGAAAGAGCGTAAATGACCTTTTGCTGTTCGCGTCCATCGATAACAACTTTCAAATCTTCTTCGTTCGGTACACGCAGCTTATTCGGCGCACCGCGCAGGCCGATCGCGATCACGACCCGCCGTGCTGTGTACGTGTGCGGTGTCTTTTCATTCCCACTCTCCGTCGCGATCGTAAAATAGTCTTGCGTCTCAGAGCGCGTCACCGCCTTGCAGCTCTCAAATTCATTGATTTTCACGCCTTTTGATTCAAGGCTCGCGAGCCAGACGGACAAAATGTTTTCACGCTGATCGCCGGGAATTTTTGTCTGCAGCTGATCACCGATCTCGGATTTGAATTGTGCTAGCAGGTTGTCGCGATCAACGAGAAAATGGGTCTTAAAAACTTGCGGCCAATTGCCCGCACCTTTTGTTTTTAAAAATGCCACAATACGTTTTTTAAGCTCCTTGCCGATCTTCTCAAATAGAACCTGTGACAACTCGTTGCGCAGCGGCGTCGGAATCGTGTCGATCAATTCTGCATGAAGCAGCGGTGTTTGTTCTGCAACGACTTTGTTTAGATCATCGCCAAGCGCGTCATAGATCGCGCCGTCACCATCCGCTTCGCCGCCGTATTTTGCCTTTGCGAGACCGAGACCTGCCGCCGGAATACCGCCAAACCAATCCTTTGTATCAGGTTTGAAAAAAATGTATTTGCCTTTCGGATACAGATCGATCGTCGAGAGCGTGTTGTTCTGTTCGAGCGCAATGTAGCTCAAGCCTGCATCTTGCGCCGTCGCGGCGGCCGACGCACCGCCGGGACCAATGCCGATAATTGCGACATCATATTCGGCGTCAGATTCAGACGCGTCCAGTGATAATTCCGACGCAATGTGCGTGACGACCTCGGCGCCCTCTTTGACGGCGTTCTTGATGAGCGGTACGCCCGACACGTCACCGATGATGTAACAGCCGGGCACGTTCGTCTGAAAAGTCGCGCCGTCGCGTGTCGGAGTCGGCAGCGAGCAAACTTGCTTGTCGGTGTTTATGACGATGCACGCTTTCGGATTCACCGGACACTCGGCCTGACACGCCGTGTCCTCCATACAGAGATCAGGCGCGACCGCGGCGGCCGTGCCGTCGACGATCGCAAGTACGTCGTGCGGGCAAGCATCGACGCACGCCTGACAACCGATGCAGCGTTCGGGAAAAATCACGGGATGCGGATACGACGGACCGCGATACTTGTCGAGTCCGAGTTCGGCGAGTTCGCGCTCGTCGAGGTGACGCACTTGCGTTAGCGGAGCGATCTTCTTTCCACGCTTTTTAAAAAATCTAAACGCTCGTGTCGAATCATTTACTAGCGCGATAAAACCTATGACGAGTGTTACGCCGAGAATGCTCGCCCAGCCGAGCCACGTCAGACCGCCGTAGGCAACTGCATCGTGGGGCGTGTAGGCACGATTCAACCAGATCAGCAGACCGATCAATGCGAGGCATGCAATGATGTGAAACGCTCTCATTGAACTTTTCCTTCGGCGATCTTTGCCGCGATGGCGTCGCGTCTTCTACGAATCGCGTCGTCGGTTAAAAACTCGCTCCAACGCCCGCCACTGTACGGATGCTGCGTGTGGCATGAGATGCAATTTGCCGCGCTCGACGCGCCAAAGCGTTGATCGCGATTCACTGTTCCTTCACTTGTCGTGTGACAAGCGGCGCAAGTTTTACGCGGCGTGTCGCGGTCAATGTTGTTCTTGCCAAAACTCTCGTGACACGTCGAGCACGAAACAAGTCCGCGAGAATCGCCTTTCAAGCCGGCGGGTACTTTAAGCCGTGCAACATGCACGGTGTGAAACTGTCTGCTCAGTTTTTCTTGCTCGTCCTTATCACCGGTCGCCGAAAAATTTATCTCGGGTATCGCGTCGGCGACTTCGCGATAAACGCCCTTCCACTTCCACACACCGTTCTCAGCCGGATAACCATACGAACCGCCATGTGCGGTACGCACCGCCTTGCCGTTGTAGAGCTGTTTGTTGCTATCGTCGTGACACGTCGCACACGACGCGATTGCCGACGCCCTCGGCGAAAAGTCAGCTCCCATGTGCTCTTTGTGACACGAGTTGCAGGTAATGCCGGCTGCCTCGTGTGCTTTTGTGTTCGTCGCGTGAAATTCCGTCGCTGTGTGACAGCGAATGCACGAGTTCTCCATCGGCTCGTTTGGTGTGTGACAGGTCGTGCAAGAATTTGCATTTTCGATAACGGCGATCGTGCTGCTCTCGAATTTTAGCGCATGTGGATTCGATAGAGGCGCGGGCACGTAAGCTTGCGGATACTTAAAATAAGCAAAGACGCCGATCGCACCGATCAGCAGCAATGACCACACGAACAGCGCTACTCTCCATGGCGAGCGTAGATCGCCCGTCGGCCGCCAGTTGAACATCGCCTTGCCGGGCTTTGGCTTTTCAGTTGGTCGCAGCCGTGTGCCCCAATCTTCTTTTTCGCGTGTGCGTTTTTCCCAAAAGACTTTTAAAACATCCGCGGCTTTCGAGTCAGTCACTTGCGCACTCAAGGGACGCGGCTGCTCAACCTCGGCGGTAGCTTGCTGCTGCACTGTGAGCAATAACGCGGCACCGTCGTGAGTAACAAGTATCGTAAACGGCCCGATCTGGATCGTGTCGCCGGATGCGAGCACGTCGGTTTTTTGGGGTCCCAAAAGGCGTCCGTTCAATGTGAGTGCGTTAGCAGTTGAAAGATTTGCGACGACATATTGTTCGTCGCTGAAATTTATTCCGGCGTGAATGCGCGACACGGTTTCGTGATTCAAAACGATCTCGCACGTGTCGAGACGGCCGATGCGCACTCCGTCTTTGTAATGGCTCGTCGGCGGCTCATCGCGGCCACTGTAAATGATCTTGAATGTGCCCGTGTCGTTCATATCAGGAGACGTTAAAGTAAACAACTTGAATAATGTGCAGCACCATTAGCACGAGCATGATCGATGTGAATAGCACGTGCGGCGGCACCCAAAGTTTTAGTAAGTAGTGCAGGTAGCACAGAGCATCGACGCGGCGAAGCGTTGCAGCATTCTCGACCGCTCCCATCAGTCGCGCATCGTCTGCTCGATTCATCTCGTCGGCGCTCTTGCGAAATTCACGACGAGCAGCGGCGAGCATCGTCCGCAAATCTTCTTGCCTGAAATACTGCCGCAGTAAGTAACCAAGGCCGAGAAATCGGCGACGAACTTTATTTTGAATTAGCTGCTTCAGCTCGGGATTTGTGGTTTCGTCCACAGTACGTATCAGCTCGGCACGCAGCTCTTCGCGGCGAGTCTCGAGATCTTCGATCAGCAGTGGTTCGCGCTCGATGCGCGTCATGAATTTTGGCACGATCACGTAGCAAATTGCGCCAAAGATACCCGATGCGATTACAAGGTCGAACGAGATCATCAGTATCGTCGTCAACAATCCGCCTGAACTCGTCCCGCCATGCACGAGCAGCACGACACCGGCAAGCACGCCGATGTAAATGTGCGACAGCATCCAGTAACGCAACGCTCCGGCGCGTCGTCGGTAAATCTGCTTTCGCAATGGATAAGCCATCACCCAAACGATGCCGCCCAAACCTGCGAGACCGGTGATCCAACGCATTGTCAGCCAGCCGCCGCTGCCGAGCGGCACGTCTTGCGTAAATTTTAGCGTCGCCCACACTGCGGCGACACCGCTCGCAATCACGGCGATGAATCCGGCGACGTGCCAGACCATCGACAGTAAATCGAACTTGTGAATATTGACACCGATCGCGTGCGTGCGGCTTTTCTGCACAAAGCCGAGCGTCTCGTTTACCTCGCCGAAATACTCACGCGGATTTACGCGCACCAATGCGCCCGTAGGACAATTTTCTTCGCACGAGTAAGCCGCAGTTTTTGCGTCCGGCGGATTGAGGCCGGTGTCTTTGCAGAGATTGCATTTTACGGCAAGCAGATTCTCGGTTTGCGTGACGGGCTCGGGCAGTTTTGTCTCGCGAAGAGAGAAAACGGATGCGAGTTTTGCAAACGAGCTCTTACCGTCGCCGTTTTTGCCGCTTGGTCTCTCGATCATCGAGATCGCGTCATACGGACACTGCGTCGCGCAGTCGCCGCAGCCGATGCACGTCGTCGGGTTGATGTCGATCTCGCCGTCGGGAAAACGCGCGATCGCTCCGGTAGGGCAGCCGGTAAGGCATTCGGGATCCTGACAGTGCATGCAGACGGTTGGCACGAGCACGCTTTGAATTTTTGTTTTCAGCGGTTTTACGGGCCGCTCGATGTGGATGCCGCGCCTCGTGAGCCGCGAGTGGCCGTGAACCTTGTGACACGCCAGCGAGCAGTTGCCGCAGCGAATGCATTTCGCCATGTCCATCACGAGCAGATTGACACCATCGACAACGCCGGTCTCGATCTCGCGAGTTGCTGCATTCAAAACACGCGTGTCAGCTGGATGTGAGGGAGCGGTTGCGTTATCGGCACCGGACGACGACTCGAGAAACGGCGCGAGGGTCGTGCTCAGTTCTTTGTCTTCGCGAAGACGCGAGACCGCGACCTCGACGACCTCGGTTCGTCCTGAGGCGCGATCCGTGTATTTCCACGTCGCCGGTTTTTCGATAGCTTCGGCGCCGAGACACGAACCTGCGCCGAGAAAGTCGAGGCCGACGGACTCGTCGGTTTCGAGCA
>JANOGL010000150.1:0-7873 GCA_031405985.1 Acidobacteriota bacterium
GATGCGGCGATCATGCCCGAGGTTCGCGCCAAACTCGACGAGCGAATAGCGTCGGACGATCTGACGCGTGCGCTAAAACTCGAGAACGAGTGCGTGATGCCGATCGCCGAGATGGAGCTGAACGGTTTTTATCTCGACAAAGCTCGTTGGCGCGAGCAGCTCGACAAAGTTTCGCTCGTGCAGCAAAAAACGGCAGGCGAGCTGCAAAATCTGCTTGCGGCCGGCGTCGCGCAGGCGTCACTATTCGGCGCGCCGCAGATCAATCTCGACTCGCATCAGCAGGTGACGGACGCGCTTGTAAATCTAGGTGTTCCAGTGCCGAACACTACGCGCGCGTGGGAGCTGCAACCATTGGCAGAAAAATATCCGCCCGTGGCAAAGCTGCTCGAGTATCGCGCCGCGGCGAAAGCGAGCCAGAGTTTTGGCGAGAATATTCTCGAATTTATCGAGCCCGCGACGGGTAGAATTCATGCCGACTTTCGCCAGATCGGCGCGCCGACCGGACGCTTTGCGTGCTCGCGGCCGAACCTGCAGCAGATACCGCATGAGGACGAATACCGCCGCTGCTTTCGAGCTCCCGACGGACGAAAGCTCGTTATCGCCGACTATTCGCAGATCGAGTTGCGGATCTTGGCGGACTTTTCGGATGACAAAAATTTTATCGAGGCGTTTGAGTCGGGTCAGGATTTTCATGCAGCGACGGCTGCTCAAGTTTTTAGTGTAAAGACAGAAGATGTGACCGCAGACCAGCGCTCGTTTGCAAAGCGTCTGAACTTCGGCGTCGTTTACGGGCTCGGCGCGCAGCGTTTTGCGATGATGACCGGGATATCGCAAACACAGGCCGAGGACACGCTGAGACGATATTTCGCGACTTACCCAAAGATGGACGAGTGGCTACGCAACGCCGCAAAAACGGTACTGACCGAACAGCGTGCGCGAACGGCGTCAGGACGTTTGGCGCGAATAAATTTCGTTCCGGACGATCGCAGTTCGATCGGCGCCGCACAGCGTTACGCTAAAAACATGCCGATACAAGGCACGTCCGCCGACATTCTCAAACGCGCGTTAAGGCTGCTGCACGACGATATTCGCGCGACGTCTGCAAAGCTCGTAAATATTGTTCACGACGAGATCGTCGTCGAGTGTGACGCTACGGATGCCGAGAGGACGAGCGCAAAACTTGAATCTGCAATGCTCCGCGCCGGCGAAGAGTTTGTAAAAAAAGTCCCGATCAAGACTGATGCCCGCATTTCGGATGAGTGGGCCAAGTGACATGCTAATTTGATCGTATGAAACGCCGAAATTATAAACACTACGTCCGCAAATCACATCGTTATCTGGGTATTTTTATTGGCATTCAGTTTTTTCTGTGGACACTCGGCGGGCTCTATTTTAGCTGGACGAATCTGGACGAGATTCACGGCGATCACCTGAATCACAAATCGGCGCCCATCATTGAGACCGCCGCAATGATTTCGCCAAGCGAAGCTCTCAGCTCAAATTCCTCTGAATGCAAAAGTCCTGACCTTCGAAGTCTGAGAATCGTCTCGATACTCGGCGACACCTTCTACGCGGTCGCGTGTGATGACGGCAGCGGGCAGAAAACGTATTTGTTAATCAGCACGAAAGACGGCAAACGGCGCGAGAGTTTGAGCGAAAGCGACGCGCGCTCCGTAGCTGCTGCGTCAATGCATGAACAGCGACCGATAAAATCAGTCGAGCTGATCACAGACGACACGATGGGACGACATCACGAATATCGCGAAAAACCAATGCCGGCGTGGGCGGTTACGTTCGACGGGCCCGAAGAGCCGACCGCATACGTAGCGGCAACCGACGGACAGATTCATGCGATGCGAACGACCGGATGGCGCGTTTTTGACTTTTTGTGGATGCTGCACACGATGGACTTCGCGGGCCGCGACAACATCAACAACTACGTGTTGCGAGCATTTTCCGTGCTCGGCATCGTCACTGTGATGTCCGGGTTTCTTCTGTTCGCTGTCAGTTCGAAGAGCATCCGGCGAATATTCCTGGCAAAGAAAATTCGTTGAAAACAAGCTTTGACTTTCAACCAGGTTCGTAAATCACTGCGGCGGCTTTTTCGTCTATTTCCATTTTACAAACAAAATCTGTAATCATCTTGTCCTCCTTAAAATACGAGGGGAATCAGGCCGCTCTCGTCAATTTGTAACCGACGTCAGTGGTGCGTCGGGTTTTGTTTAAGTATCTCGGCGCGGAGGAGAAAGCTGCCGTCCGTTACAATTCGGTCGCCGACGTTGAGGCCTTCGAGGACGGTAAAGCGTCCGTTACTTTCGGCGCCGAGGCGGACCGGTTTGACGGCGAAGACGTTTGGTTTGTCTGTGGCGACAAAGACCACCTGTTTGTCGTTCATGTTCTGCACGGCCGACGCCGGAATTGTCGGCATCGTCCTCTCTGCGGCTCCCATCGAGCCGAAGGCGACATTCACGTACATCCCCAGCTTTAAGAGTTCGCCCGGGTTATCGAGTTCGACGCGAACCTGCGCCGTTCTCGTCTCTTGATTGAGGTTTGGGTCTATGTAAGTCACTCGGCCACGGAAGAGTTTGTCCGGATACGAACTCGTCGTCACGCTCGCGCCGCTGCCCTCGCGAAGCTGGCTGATGTCTTTTTCAAAAACCTGCGCGATCACCCAGACGCTGGCGAGATTTGTCACACGCATCAGATCTTTGTTTGGCTCGACAACCATTCCCGGATTGATGTCGCGCTTTGTGATCGTGCCGGCGACAGGTGCGGTCAAAGCGATCTCGGATGTGATCTGCGACGCCGAACGAAGCGAACCAACACGCTGCGCGGACAAACCGAATAGCACAAGCCGTTGCCTCGCCGCCGAGAGATCGGATTCGGCTGTTTGGCGCCGTACCGCTGCCTGCTCAAATTCTCCACGGCTAACGGGGTTGATCTCGGCAACCTGTACCGCGCGGTCATATCGTCGCTTTGCTTCGACGACGTTTGCTTCTGCCGTTTTAAGTTTTGTCGTGGCTTGCTCAAACTCCTCGCGGCTGACCGCCCCGATCGAAAGGAGCTTCTCGGTTCGCGTGTAACGCTTGCGGTTTTCTTCGAGTTCGGCGTTTGCCGTCTTTGACGCAGCCAGAGCCTGATCGAGTTCGGCATTGCTCGCCGGACTGATCCTCACGAGCCGTGCCGCACGGTCATAATTTTGCTTCGCAGTTTGAGCTTCGGTTTTGAGTGCGAGGTAGCGTGACTGAGCGGAGGCAAACTCGTCGCTGAAGATAATCGCAAGCGCCTGCCCTTTGCTAACATTTTGTCCAAGCTCGGCGCTGACGCTGCGCATCACGCCGCCGAGCAGCGAAATCACCGGCGTTTCTTTATAGGCATCGGGCTGAACGACACCGGTCGCGGCAACCGACATGGCCTCGGTCGAAAGCGTCTCGCCAACAGTCTCGATCTTTAGGCCGATCTTCTCCATCTGGTCGGGCTGAAGCGTAATGGTTTCCTCGCCGGGCGTGTCTGACGCCGGCTGGCTGCTGTTGTCGCCAAATGAGACGGAGCGCGGCGCCGGCACGACATTTCCGCCAACCAATGAGTTCCAATACCAAAAAAGCAAAACGCCCACGATGACCACACCGATCACCCCCAATGCGATGTAAAGCGGCCGGCGGTTTGGTATTGACTCAGACTCGGGTGCCAGATCTTCGGCAACTTCGGTTCCAGCAATGATCTCTTCGTTATTTTCTTCGCTCATTTCTTTTTAGTTCATTGAAGCTTATGCGAATAATCGCGGCAATCCCTAACGGGTTTGAAAATTTGTCACCTCGCTCATCATCGGCATTTCATGCTGGCGGGCGGGCGGCAGAAAAGCGAGTATGCCGGCAAGCAGAAGCACCGCCACACCGATCGCCGCTTCGACACGCACCGAGCGATAAAAGCTGCGGTCCGTCTTCAGATGTTCGGCGGCGGAAACCGCTTCATCGGCAAATCGGTCCACACGCTTACGCAACACGAATGTATTCAAGCCGCCGAGCACGAGCATCGGCAGGAAGAGAATTATTTTTAAGCTCAAAACCTGTCCGTAAGGTGTGTTCCACAATGCCGAAAAGCTGTCCACGTGCGTCCACGAGTTATAGATGCCGGTGAGCACGATCAAAATCGTGGCCGCAACGGCGAGACTGTTGAAAAGCGGAATCACGCGGCTCAAAACGCACAATCGTCGCGAGCCATTTAGATGCTCTATGCTTTTGGGCATCGTTAATGCCAGGTGAAATAGGCCGCCGACCCAGATTCCGACCGCGACCAGATGCAGCCAATCCGAAATTATCGTGAGCCGGTATTCGCTCGCCGCCGCACGGGCATGTCCCGTAAGGCTCGGCGTGAGAAACAGCAAGCCGCACAAAAATAAACCGATCCACAAAAGCGTGGGCCGCGCGTTCAAAGCGTCTTGCCTCGGCTCGTCCTTTTGCCGCCCGTGAGCAATCAAAAAAACGATTACGCCAAGAGCGAGCATCACCGCGATTTGCAAAAGCCACGGCGAGCCGTAACTCGTCTCGGTCAACACCTGACCTAGTCGCGAAGGCTCAAACGCCTGCATTATGCTAACGTCGAGCACGGCAGAAGTTTGAAGAACAAGTCCCGCTAAAGCTGCAACGGCGAGCAGAGCGAGACTCAGCCACGTCAGGCGAACAAAACGGTTTTCGCCTTGTGCGAATCCCAAAGCGCGTTCTTCGTCGGTCAGATCACGCGCCTGTTTCAGCGACGGTTTCAGCACCAGCAGAAGAAAGGCAAACCCTCCGAACAGCGTCATCATCGCCAGGTACATCAGCCATCGCACCGCGCTCTGCGCCCAATTCGTGCCGGATTCCTGTGCGGGCATCTGATGGTCCATCCGCATATTGTCACTGCCTGGCGGCGGTTCCGGCGTCACGGCCGCGGCGGGCGTTTGATTTTCAGAAAGTGCGACTTTGAAACCGAACTGTCCTTTCATCATGTGATCGTCGGCGGAAATGGCCTTCCACTCGACCGTGTACTCGCCGCCGGTAAGTTCTTCCAATTCGCTTAGCATGCGTTTGCCGTCTTCGGAAATGACGACGATGTTTTTATCGACTCGAGTGCCGTTTTGGTCGGTAACGGCGATGGAATTCATGCTGACACTTTGCAGTTCCTCGCTGAACACGAGTTCGATCGTCTTCGGCGACAGCCGCAAAGTTTCGCCGTCCGAAGGCGACGAGCGAAGCATTTTGGCGTGAGCGAAAATATTTGACGACAGAATCGTCAAGGCGAAAATCACTGCCAAAATTGTTATTACCCTTTTGCCTGCGACCATATTATTCATCTGTCAACCCCAATTACCTTAGTTCGGCCGCGTTTGTCGCCCGCATCATTTCAATTTTCGCCGAGTAGGTTTCAAACTCGGCGTCAATCAATTCATTTTCGACGTCGAGAAAGCGTCGTTCCTCGGCTATATAATCAAGCAAACTTCGCGAACCGAGTTCGTATGTCTGCCAGATGACCTGCAAATTTGCATTCGCCTGATCGCGAACGCCGCTTTGAAAAATGGACAGCGAGCGAGCGGCTCGATTGTATCGGGCAAAAGCCGTCGCTACCTCGCGACGTATCGTCAATTCGCCAAACTCGATGCGGCGTATGGCGGCCTCCCGGTCAAATCGTGCGGCCTCGACCGCGCCCTGGTTGCGATTGAGGACAGGCAGGTCGATCTCGACGCCGAACGTGAAAAACTGAAAAACGCCCTGCACGGGACGCAAAATGCCGTGGTCGTCAAAACCGCTAACGGGAAAACTCGAGTCCATCCGCTGATAACCGGTCTTAATGGCGGCGTCGATCCGGCCCTCGGACTTTGCCTGTTCGATACGCGCTGACGCAAGTTGTTCAAGGGTTCGAGCTCCCAGCAGATCCGGCCGCTCACGCAAGGCCCGTTCGATCGAATCGGCAATCGATGGCGTCGTTGCGATCAGGCCCGCAAAATCACCGCGAAGACGCAGCGGATTCTCGGGCTTCATCCCGATCATATTACGAAGCTCGAACATCGCAATCTCGACTTTTCCTTCGGCGGTCTCGCGGATGGACTGCAAACGATTGACCTCGACGAGAAAGATGTTCTGTTCAAGCGGAGCGATCTTGCCTTCGATAACCCTGGCCGCGACAAGATCGTAACCCTGTCTGGCGACCGCAAGTGTCTTTTCCGTAATATCAAGTTTTTTGATCGCGGCCAAGGCCTCGCCGAACTTGAGCCGGACCTCCGCCGCAAGCAGACGTTCCTGATTCGCGAGTTCGAATTCCCGTATTTCCAATTCGCGCTGGGCAACGGCGATTCGAGCTGCGCGCCGTCCGCCCAGTTCCAATGGCAGCATCACCTCCGCCGTTTGATTGTTATCAGCACCGCCTAACTGCTTGGCACCGCTTGCCGTGAGCTTTGGATTCGGTCGTAAACCGGCTTGTTTGACCAATGCACGAGCAGCCTCGACCTCTTTACGCAATGCCTGAAGCTCGCCGTTGTTTTCGAGGGCGAAAGCGACTGCGGCATCGGCCGTTAACCCGCCGATCTGATCGAGATAGCGGGACGAGCTTTCGGGCGTCGGCGTCGGCGTTTGCGCCGAGGCGCTCGCCGATGACAGCATCGCGGCGAACGCCATTGCCAGGCACAGGATTATTTTGGGCCGCTTTACCGACATGGTTATCGCACAATCAATTTCCCGCGCATCATATTCATACCGCACGTAAAGCCAACCTCGCCCGAACGCTTTGGCGTGAAGCTAACCACAACTGGCGTATTTAATGGCAACGCCCGATTAATTCCATAATAAGAAATGACAATCTCCGTCGCGCATGTTGCATCCGTCTGCCTAATAAAAGTAATTCGCGTCGGAACGCCGCGACGCAGATTGATGCTTGTCCGCGAATACCCATTCTCCGTGATAAGCACGCGGGCGGTTTGCGCCCTGGGTTTAACGATCTTGCTTACCTGCGCTTTCGCCTGATAGCTGTTTGCTAACAAAAATAAAACCGGCAAGATTATCAAGTGAATACTTTTCAGATTTTTTCTCATATTTTATGTTCATTTCCCATTAGGTACGTACCAATAAGGCAGAATCTTAAGTTTTTCGTCCGACTCCGACAATCAAATCATCAAGAAACCAATACCGACGATTTTCGCCGACCGCGAGGCCATTTTTCTCAAGTTCTGCGACAAACTGCTCGCCGGTGAAACGATTCTCCTTCGGGTGTTCTAAAAAAGTCCGATAAAACCAACGGTTCAAGGCTTTAGCCGTCACTTCCTCAAAAAAGAAACGTCCGCCGGGCTTCAAAACCCGCGCAACTTCGACAACCGCTTTCTGCCAAATCGGAATGTGGTGAATAATTCCAAAGTCGAACACAGCATCATAAGTTGCATCGGCCGCATCAATTTTTTCTGCATCGCCGACGTAAAGCCGCAATCTTTCCGGCGGAAATTTCGCCAAACGTTTTTGTGCAAGGTCGATCATTTTCGGATCAAGGTCAAAAGAATCAACCTCACCCGCACCGAAACGCTCGAAAATAATCTCCGTGCCGATTCCGCGACCGCAGCCGATCTCCAGGACCTTTAATCCTTCGACTCGCCCGCCGAATCCTTCCATCATCGCCGCTTCGTGGTTGCGCTGCACGAAAGCGCGTACGGGATTATTCATCAGAGCCGTTTCAATACGATTCATTTTCATTAGACTTTCCTTCTTTTTGTAGTTCGCGTTCTCGCAGCCAGTAGAAAATCACCGGCGTTACGATCAGCACATGCAGCAGGCTCGATACCATGCCGCCGAAAACCGGCGTCGCCAGCGGCCTCATTACTTCCGACCCCGCGCCGGTGCTCCACATGATCGGCAAG